>OMYF01000006.1 GCA_900315205.1 uncultured Acidaminococcus sp. | reverse complement strand
CTGCCCTTGCCGGCCATGGTCTCCAGCAACACGGTGGTGGAACCGTCCCCGTGGACAATGTTGTTGAGACTCTCGGCAATCTTATACGTGCCTATGTCCACACCCTGGCCCACATGGGAGCCCGGGTGGAAGTTGTAGAAATTCCCGGGAAAGAATTCGTCCATGCGGCTCAGATCTTCCCGCATCATCTTCTCCGCCTTCATACGGATTTCGTTCTTCGCTGCAGCTAGGTTCATGGTATAAGGCGCATGGGCAACTAAGGGGCCAAAGCCCTGTTCCTCGACAATTTTTCGCATGCCGGCGGCGTCCTCCGGGTCTATCTCCTTTGCGGCGCCCCCGCGGGGAGAACGCAGAAAGAACGCAAATGTGTTGCCGCCGTAATCCACCATGGTCTCGGCCATGTGGGTATAGCCCTTTGCCACTGAGAGGTGGCTGCCAATATATATCATAGATAAGTCTCCTGAAGATTTTTCTCTATTATAACCGATAATCCCCGGAGGTGGGGCAATGTTTGATATCATAAAGCAGTTGCAGGATCTGGCCGCAGAGCTTGCGGAGACCCTAGAGGAGGGTGACCGGCAGTATCGCACGGTGGGCGATGGAGGCCCGGTCATAGACTGGTGGTTTGTCATCGACCGAAACGCCTCGTACTATGCAGTCTATGCCCTCATGCAGGAGCCTGTGGAAAGCGGGGAGGAACTGCCCGATATGCCCGTGCCATGCGGCCGGATCGAATTCCGGGATGTTTCGTTTGGCTATGACGGCAAACGGCCCGTCCTGAGCCATATCAGCCTGGTCATCGAACCGGGACAGAAAGTCGGCTTCGTCGGTCCGACGGGAACAGGGAAATCGACGCTGGCCCATCTGCTCCTCCGTTTCTATGATCCGACGGAGGGCACGATCCTCGTGGATGGTGTGGATATCAGCCGGTATAACCGGGCAAGCGTTCGCAGACAGATTGCGCTGGTACAGCAGGATGTGTTCCTCTTTTCTGATTCGGTCCGCCGGAACATCGCCTTCGGAGATTTTGACGGATCGGGCGAAGCCATCCGCCGGGCTGCCGAATCAGCCGATGCCTGGACTTTCATCCGGCACCTGCCCCAACAGATCGATACCCCCGTCGGGGAACGGGGCGTCAAGCTTTCCGGCGGCCAGCGGCAGCGGATTTCCCTGGCCCGGGCGTTCCTCAAGGATGCCCCCATCCTGGTCCTGGATGAAGCGACCTCAGCGCTGGACAATCTGACGGAGGACCAGGTCCAGAAAGAAATGGACCGTCTCGGTAAAGGAAGGACGGCACTTGTCATAGCCCACCGGCTTGGCACGGTCCTCAATGCGGACCGCATCGTGGTCCTTGAAGGCGGGAAGATCCGTGAAACGGGCAGCCCTCAGGCGCTCCTTGCACAATCCGGGATTTTCCGGCGTCTGTGGGAAAAAGAAAACAGGAAGCGTGCAAAGAAAGAAGGAGTGGAATCATGCAGCCTTTGACCATAGGCATTTCGTATTTCGTAAAGGGCGGCTGGGTCATGTACCCGCTGCTTGTATGCTCCCTTGCTGCCATAGCGATCGGCATCGACCGGTATCTCTTTTTCAAGAAGGCCGACAGCGGCAAGGTTTTTACCAAAAAATACTGTTCCCTCATTGAAAACAACGACTGGGACAGCGCCAAGAAACTGGCTGATTCGACCCGGGGAGAAATGGCCAAGCTGGCGACCATCGTGATGGACCGCCACGAGAATTATGAATACCTCGAGAATTTCATCAGCTATCGGGCAGAGCGGGCTCTCGACAAATTCGAGAAAAACCTGCCTTCCCTGAACACCATCGTTACCCTGTCTCCTGTCCTCGGGCTGCTGGGGACCGTGACAGGGATGATGAGTTCCTTCAACCGTCTCACGGAACGCGGAGAGAATCCGCTTGCTGTGACGGCCGGCCTGGCGGAAGCCCTTATCACGACTGTTTTCGGTCTGGTGATTTCCATCATTGCGGTCTGCATCCTTGGGTACTTCGAACGGCGTATGAAGCTCATTACGCTCAGTATGGAGGAAATGGGCAACACCCTTCTGGAAGCAGTCCGGAAGAAGAATGAACATGCCTGCTGCTGCAGACAGGAGAGGAAAAGGGCATGATCAGCTTACGGAAACGGAAGACGTCGCACATCGGGATCATGATCAGCCCCATGATCGATATGAGCTTCCTTCTCCTCGTGTTCTTCGTCATCAGCACGATGAACATGGACGAGGTGAAGACCGTGCCGGTCCAGCTGCCCAAATCCACTCAGGTCCGGATCGATAAAAAGAGTGTCCACCATATCACGGTTAAAAAGGACGGAACCCTTTACCTGGAAGACAAGGCCATTACGGCGGACGCTTTCCGGGCCTGGGGACAGAAACAGGCGGCCCGTGACGCAAATGTGTCCATCGTCATCTATGGCGACGGCAGTGCTTCCTACCAGCGCATCCTTTCCGTCCTTGACCTGTGTAAAGAAGCCGGCATTACCCGTGTCGGCATGGCCGCGGAAAAGGCGGAACCGAAATGATCCTGACCGATGAACATAAGAGTCTGCTCCTGTCTGTCGGCATCCATCTGATTTGTTTCCTGATTTTCAGCGGGACTGCCTGGCATGCATATGAGCAGATGAAAAAAGGTGATCAGCATATTTACGTGGTCGGCATCCAGGGCGGAGGGGCAGGGAAACCTGCCGGCGCGCCTGCGGCTGCACCAAAATCCGGGCCGGGCGTACCTCCGCCGTCCGCGGCTCCAGTAAAACCGGACGATCTCACAGACCCGGCGCTTCCTGAGCGTCCCCTGCCGGAAACTGCTTCCCCCATCAGCACCCCCTTTGACAACCGACAATCAGATACCGTTCCCACTGCAGAAAAAGCAGCCGGGACGGGCACTTCTGCTGGTGACGGCGCAGGTACGGAAGGTGACGGTCAAGGACAAGGAGGCACCGGGTCGGGAGACGGTACGGGTATGGGTTCGGGTGAGGGCTCCGGAGAAGGAGCGGGTCCGGGATTTGATACGGATGCCATCCAGCCCGACGTGACGCCGACATTTTTAGGCGGGTCCGGAGCAGTTTATCCGGAACCACTGCGCAATCGGGGCATCACGGGCCGTGTCGTGGTCCGGATGACCGTGGGGAAGGACGGCAGCGTAGAAGCTGCAGATGTCATCTCCAGTTCCGGGTATGGCCTGATGGATCAGGCTGCACTCGACGCAGCCTATACGTATTCGTTCAGTCCAGCTTATAAGGAAGGATATGCAGTCCGCTGCTATGCGACAAAAGCATTTTCCTTCCAGCTGAGATAAAAAAACGGGGAGGGATGCAGCCTGGCTGCGTCTCCGTTTCCCGTGAAAGGAGGCATTTGTGAAAAACAGATGGATCGTTGCCAGTCTTGTGCCGCTGCTCCTTGCCTGCGCTGTACCCTGTATGGCTGCCGGCAGCGGTGTTTACATCAGGAGCCGGGATGAGCCGGTCAGACAGTCCGCCGTTGTAAAGGAGGCTGCTGCACGGGATGTAGTATTTTTTGGGGAATTCCATGATTCTGCAGCCATCCATGAAGCGGAACTTTCCTTTTTAAAGGAGCTGTACCGGGAAACAGGGAACCGGCTGATTTTATCCCTTGAAATGGTGGAGTCTGACTGCCAGTTAGTTTTAACTAATTATTTGCAGGGGAAAATCCCTGAAAAGGAATTCCTCTCCCTGTCCCGGC
The DNA here is from genome assembly GCA_900315205.1 of uncultured Acidaminococcus sp. GTDB lineage: Bacteria > Bacillota > Negativicutes > Acidaminococcales > Acidaminococcaceae > Acidaminococcus. Next base: position 60,454 of record OMYF01000006.1, on the reverse strand, counting down.
CCTGGCCGAATTATGTGGATGCCTATCGTCCGCTCATCGAATTTGCGAAGGAAAAGGGGATACCCGTCATAGCGGCCAATATCCCGCGGCGCATCGCCTCAGCTGAGGCAAGGACGGGCAGTCTGGACAGTGTTGCTCCGGAAGACCGGCAGTATCTGCCGCAGGATCTGGAACCTCTGACAGGCGCGTATCGAAGTAAATTTGCTGCTGCCATGAGGGAACAGAACGGAAAGATGAAGATCCCGGAGGCAAAGATCGACGCTTTTTACCGGGCCCAGTGCCTCAAGGACGCGGCGATGGCGGAACGGATCGAAGAAGGCAGAAAACGCATCCCTGATGCGGTTGTACTGCATATTACGGGAGCTTTCCACTCAGATGAAGGCCTTGGAACTGCTGCCTATTTGAGCAGGCATCATCCGGATCTTTCTATTTATATTATTTCTCCTTTTAAAGGATCCGCTGCGGCGTATCAGCAGCAGAATCACAAAACGGGAAATGTCATCCTGTGCGTGAAAAAATAAGGTAGATGTCGAGATAGATGATGGGAAAGGGGAATTTATGATGGATCAGGACAGATTTTATGAGAAAAAGATGCGTGCTGCTGTCTGCATGGCAGCAATTCTGGGGAGCGCTGTCTTTGGAAGGGCTGAAGGTGCTGAAGGACTGCAGAATTATGACCTGGGTGAAACAGTTGTGACAGCGACCAAAACGAAGCTGGCTGAGAAAAAAGTTCCCATGACCACAGCAGTCATTACCCAGGAGGAAATGCAGAAAATCGGTGCGTACAATGTCAGGGACGCACTGAAGACGGTAACCGGACTCAACGTGATGGAAGCGGGCATGACGGGCAACCAGGTATCCATCCGCGGCATGGGCACTCAGTCCACGCTGATCCTTGTGGATGGACGCCGCATGGCCGGTGAAGATTCCGGCAGCACCATGAATGTCTATGAACTGGGCCGGATCAACGCAGCCGGTGTGGAACGCATCGAGATCATCCGGGGTGCCGGGTCGGGCCTCTATGGCAGTGATGCCATGGGAGGTGTGATCAATATCATTACGAAAAAACCGCAAAAAGCCGGCGGTTATGCAGGGACCCGGATCGGATCCCGCGAAAACTCGGTCTATGGCGGCGTTTCTACGGGCCGGCAGGGGAAGCTGAGCCTTAATATGAATTACAACCTGACGGAAATCCGCAAGAATGATGAGAATGGCGATACGAACATGTTCGGGCCGAAACGGTATTTTGACATCAACGGCGACTACCGTTTCAACGACCATTCCGGTCTGGACTTCGGAGCTTCGTTCCTGAAAGAGCAGACCCGTGAGTTTTCTGCAGGGAATCCGACGGCCACTTCAGCTTCGGCACGGTATGATATGACGGAATGGTATGACAATAACCGGCTCGATTACCATCTGAAATATTATGGCTTCGATAAGAAAAATGATTACGAGATCCAGACTTACTATAACCGGCTGGGCAAGGAATCACGTAAAAAGATTCCCGGACAGTGGCAGGATTTTGACCATTCCAAGTATGAGACATACGTGCTCGAAGGCAAGAATTCCTACAGGGCCGACAGCCGGAACACTTTCACCTACGGGGCAGAATACCGTCATCAGAAGGCAGCCGGCACGCGTCTGGCGGGCGGAGCCGGAAAGATCCGGGAGGAGAACTACCTGGGGATGACAAAGGATTTTTCGACAGCGGATATCAGCTCCTATGCTTTCTATCTGCAGGATGAATGGCAGCTGAGCGACAAGCTGTTCTTTGTCCCTTCCCTGCGGTATGACCATTATGATACTTTCGGCGGTGAGCTTTCCCCGCGTCTGGGTCTTACCTATGAACTCAGCAGGGGAGCCCGCATCAAAGCCAATTATGGGCTGGGCTACCGGGCGCCGACCATTTTTGAGCTCTATTCGCACATGGACCGTAATATGGGACGCATGCAGGTCCAGGTCTGGGGAAATGAAAACCTTGATGCGGAAAAATCCCATTCTTTTGATATCGGGATCGAGGGCGAAAGAGGCAAGGCGACGGGCAAACTGACCTATTTCCACAACAAGATCAGCAACCTTATCGATTCTGAGTTCCTGGGCCGTTTTGGCCGGGCCGTGCGTTACCAGTACATCAATATCAATAAAGCCACCATGGATGGGATCGAGGCAGAAGCCTCCTACCGTTTTGACAGACACTGGAGTACCCGCGCTTCATATACGTACCTGGATGCGCGTGACGCCAACACCGATTCTAGACTGACAGGACATGCCCGGGCCAACGGGGTGGTTGAACTTTCCTACACGGATGGCAGCAAAAAGCCCTGGACGGCCACTCTCTACAATATGTGGTATAAGGATTATCTGAATACGGCTGATGAGAATTACACATACAGCACGACGAACTTTGTCGTTACGAAAGATCTGAATAAAAACACCCACCTCTATGCCGGCGTGGATAATATTTTCAATAAGAACTTCGGTGAGGATGATGATTACTCCATCTACGGACGGACCTGGAGAGCCGGTGTTGAATTCACGTTCTGATTCCCCGGCAGGGGCAGCGACATGACCTTCCTGACTGGTCCTGCAGGCCCTGAGCGGGAAAGTAAACATACTGAACAATAGAGTGCAGGAGAGACCTGCACTCGTGAAAGGATGTTGTTATGGAAAACAAAGGAAACAGAAGCAGGGCCCTGGGAGTGCTCTGCCTTGTGGCAGCCATGGGAAGCGGTATTTTTTCCTGTGCGGAAGCCGCGGAAGAACTGACGGATTATGATCTGGGAGAAACTGTCGTTACGGCGACAAAGACGAAGCTTTCCGAAAAGAAAGTCCCCATGTCCACGACCGTCATCACGGCAGAAGAGATGAAGCAGAAAGGTGCTTATAACGTACGGGATGCCATCAAGAACGCAGTGAGCATCGACGTATCCCGCAACGGCACTTCCATGGTCGGGAACAATGTGAGCATCCGCGGTATGGGAACCACGGAAACCCTGATCCTGGTGGACGGCCGGCGGATCGCCGGCGAAGATTCCGCCAGCACTATGAATGCCTATGAACTGGACCGCCTCAATGTGAACAATATCGAACGCGTGGAAATCCTCCGCGGATCCGGTTCCGCCATCTGGGGCAGTGATGCCACGGGCGGTGTCATCAACATCATCACAAAGAAAGACCAGCCTGCGGGCGGGTATGCCGGCGTCCGTACGGGCAGCCTGGAATCTTCTGTATATGGCGGATTCTCCACGGGGAATGTGGGTAAACTGAATCTGGACGTTGATTTCAATCTGACAAAGGTCCGCAGGGAAACGAACGAGGGCAGCACCAACCAGTACGGGCCGCGCCGGAATATTTCCTTCCACGGCGACTACAAGTTCAATGATCACAGCGGACTGGATTTTGGCGCCAGCTTCATGAAGGAGCAGCTGACGAGCCTTGCTGCCAGCACGACAGCGGGCAGTACGACAAGCTATTATGACAACAACCGTTCCGATTATCATCTGAAGTACTACGGCTTCGACAATAAAAACGACTGGGAGGTCCAGTCCTACTACAGCCGTCTCGGCAAAGTGGGAAGGACCCGCTCCGAAACGAGCTGGACCGATTTCAACCATGCCCGTTACTCCACCTGGGTGAATGAAGCCAGGAACACGTACCGGATGGATAAGCACAATACGCTGACCTACGGGATGGAATTCAAGAATCAAAAGGCCGGCGGCACCCGTTTCGCCAATGCGGGCGGCGGGACCCGTGTCGAAGAGTATCTGGGCATGGAGAGTCCTTACGGATCGGCCAGCCAGAATTCCTATTCATTCTATCTGCAGGATGAAATCGAGCTGGGCGACAGACTGTTCTTCGTGCCTTCCGTCCGTTTCGATCACCACGGCAGCTTCGGCAGCGAATGGTCCCCGCGCGTCGGTATGACCTACAACCTGAGCAAGGCCAGCCGGATCAAGGTGAACTACGGCAAGGCGTTCCGGGCCCCGACCATTTTTGAACTGTACTCCCAGATGATCCATTCTCCCATTGCGCGGATGCGCGTCATCGTGGAAGGGAATCCGGACCTGGAGCCTGAAAAGTCCACGAACTTCGATATCAGCCTGGAAGGCGAAAAAGGCAAGGCGACGGGTAAGCTGACCTATTTCCACAACAAGATCAGCAACCTCATCGATTCCCAGGCCGAGTTCAGAGGTTTTATGAACGGGGCCATGACTTTCATCTACCGTTACCGCAATGTGGATAAGGCGACCTTCGACGGTCTCGAGGCAGAGACGAAATATCGCTTTGACAAGCACTGGAGTGCCCGTGCCAATTATACCTACCTCGATGCGCGGGATGACAATACCGGCAGCCGCCTGACCGGCAGAGCCCTCAATACCGGTACGGTGGAACTGTCCTGGACCGATGCCAAAAAGGATCCCTGGACGGCCACGCTGTACAACCAGTGGTACCAGAATTACCTGACCAGCGCCAACAATAAGAGCTACAGCTACAGCCTGACTAATTTCGTCGTGACGAAGGACATTGGCAAAATGTCCCTGTACGCCGGTGTGGACAACCTCTTCAACAAGAAATTCGACAGCACCGACAGTATCTGGACCGACGGCCGTGTCTGGAGAGCCGGCATGGAATGGAAATTCTGACGGAGTGCTGTGAAGCTGACGGACTGCCGCCAGCATGACAAATGGAAACAGACTTTTGCAAAGGAGTGCCTGCAATGAAATATCTTGTTCTTTATTCTTCCCGTACGGGAAATACCAGAAAGGTGGCCGAAGCGATTGCTTCGGCTCTGCCCGCGGGGTCGCCGTGCCTTGACATCGGTATCCTGGCCGGCGTTCCGCAGGATTTGCCGCGGTATGACTGTGTGTTCATGGGGTTCTGGGTGGATAAGGGGACTGCGGATGCTGCTTCCCAGGCTGTCCTCAGGGAAATCCGGAATCCTTATGCAGCTCTCTTCGGGACACTGGGAGCCGATCCGAAATCGGAACATGCCGCCAAAAGCATGGCAAACGCCGCGGCACTGCTGCCGGACGGGAAAGTCCCTGTCAGTACATTCCTCTGTCAGGGCAAAGTGGATCCCAAACTGATCGAGGAAATGTACAAACGCTTTCCGCCCGAAAGCCTGCACGGCCGGAACGCGGCAAGCGAAGCCCGTCATAAAGCGGCATCCACCCATCCCGATGCAGAAGACCTGGCAGCAGCGGCCGCTTTTGCCAGAAAGACGATGGCACTCGCAGAAGGAAAGGAATAGTTTATGGGGCTGGAGCAATTTTATCTTTCTCTTCCTGAAGCAAAGCGGCACCTTCTTTTCGGCGTGAAAAGTGAAGATCCGCTGCGGGGTGCTTTTACGAAAAAGCGTACCGTCCATGCCGGTCTCAAGGGTTCCATGGTGCCGCCGCCCCTGGCCCAGAAGGAATGGAAGCAGTGCATGGCAGTTCCCGTGGAGACGGATCCACCCATCCGGATGGCCTACTTCCATATCCCTTTCTGCAAGACCAAGTGCCTCTACTGCGGCTTTTTCCAGAATGGGACGGATCAGGAAGTGGAAGACCGCTATGTGGACCATCTCATACTCGAGCTTTCCCGGGCAGCCGGCGCACCGCGGATCCAGAGCGCACCGATCCATGCTGTCTTCATCGGCGGCGGGACGCCGACCTCGCTTTCGCCTGAAAATGCCCGCCGGCTGCTGCATGCCATCCGGACGTATCTGCCCCTTGCCAACGATTATGAGCTGACTCTGGAAGGGCGGATCCATGACCTGGTGCCGGAGAAGATGGATGTCTGGATGGAGGAGGGCGTAAACCGCATGTCCCTGGGCGTCCAGTCCTTCAATACGAAGGTCCGCCGGCAGGTCGGCCGGATCGATACGGAAGAAGCCGTCCTGGAAAGGCTGGCGGCCCTTAAGGCCTGTAACCAGTGCTCCGTCGTCATCGATCTCATGTTCGGCCTGCCGGACCAGACGATGGAAGTGTGGGAACATGATGTGAAGCAGTTCGTGGCGTCCGGTATCGACGGCGCTGATCTGTACCAGCTCGATGTCTTTGAAAAGAGCGATCTTCAGAAAGCGATTGCGGGCGGCAGGCTGTCTGCGGCAGCGACGACAGCCGAGCAGACTGCCATGTTCAGCTTTGGCCGGGACTATCTGGAGCGGTGCGGGTACAAGCGGCTGAGCCACTGCCACTGGGCAAGGAACAACCGCGAGCGGAGCCTCTACAACACACTGGCCCGTGCGGGAGCTGATCTGTTCCCCTTCGGCTGCGGTGCCGGCGGTCACGCGGGCGGCCTTTCGACCATGCTGCACCGGTCGCTTCCTGTGTATGAAAAAATGGTCGAGGCAGGACAGAAACCCTTTATGTTTCTGTCCCGCCAGTCCCCTCTGGCCTCTTTTGAAGCCGTCGTCCAGGGCGATATGAACCAGTGCCGCTTCGATCTGACGGCGCTGAAGGGCATGGACGCCCGTCTTGCAGGTCTGCAGTGGCTTGCGGATCTCTGGGAGGACTGCGGGCTCTGGCACTGGAACGGCATCCATTACCGGCTCACGGAGGCAGGTGAATTCTGGGTCGTCAACATGACCCAGACCATCCTTGAGTGCATTTCGTATCTTTTGTCAGGGGAGACTTCCGCCAAAGAAGAACGGGTAGCCGCTCAGGGTTGAAGCTGTGATGGCTGATGCTGTGGAGCTTTGATGCTGTGGGGGCTCTCCTTCTCCTGACGGGGAAGCGGGCCTTTCAGCCGGGGCGGCCACAGAGGCCTCAGCACGAAGCAAAAGAAAACGTCCCCCCGATTCTTCCTAAAAGAATCGGGGGGACGTTCGTTTTTTTAGGGAACAGATCTGCCAAGGAAGGCGGTCATTTGCTGTTTCCAGCAGGGAACGCCACTCCGTACAGGGCGCGGCTCTTCGGCTCCGTATTTGCTTCAGGCTCTTGCGATGCCGGAAAGCTTGTTCTGGCGGCTGCTCTTTTCCTGCACGACAGCGGCAAAGAAGGCGCGGACGACATCGGGATCGAAGAGGATCCCCGCATTGTCCTTGATGGTCTGCACAGGGCGGGCACCCAGGCGCTGCCAGTTGCGGATGCAGGGCTTGCACTTGCGGTCATAATAGTTGCAGACGGCAATGATGCGGGAACCGATCGGGATGTTCACGCCCTTCAGGCGTTTGGGATAGCCCGTGCCGTTCCAGTTCTCATGATGATGCAGGATGATCTTTGCCACGCGGTCAAGATCAGATATATTTTCCATCATGCTGGCGCCCATCTGGCAATGACGGCGGTATGCCGCTCTTTCCCGTACGTTGAAGTAGGGATATTTGATGAGGACTGCATTGGGCACGCTCAGCTGACCGATATCATGGAGCAGGGCCGCAGTCTTGATCTGCGCGATCTCATCGACGGAAAGTCCCATCTTGACGGCAGTGCAGACGGCATAATTCGCGACCTGCTGGCAGTGCAGGAACAAATCCTTATTCTTTTTTTCAAGCAGCTTCAGGAAAAAGCTGACGATGTCTTTTGTATCCGGATCCATTGGAAAATCCAGGAACTGGGGAATAGTAAGCATGGAATTTCGACCTTCACTTTACGCAACTCGATGATGGATGCAGCGTGCCGTATCCCCGGTCATTGCGGGAGGGCAGCAGCCTCCCTGACCGTTTCGGACCGCTACGGCTTCTAGTATACTATAAATTTTCCCGCTTGAAAACACTTCCGCCTCAGTGCCGGAAGGCAGGATGCATAAGAGCGGGACTGTTTACAGGACTGAAAGCAAGCCGTTTTCCGGGCTGCGGAACGTCCGCACCCAAAAAGAATGCGAATTTTCATTATAATAAATGAATAAAATTACATTTTTAATTTTCCTGCCGCCTGTACCTCTTGTTACAGAAAATCTTGTATACAAGAAGCAGGTAATGGAATTCAAATTTTTGGTTGACAATGGGAAAAAGTCTGTTATGATAAATAAATATACAACTCAGGTCTGTGGTTGCAAGTCGATGCCAGTTGCGGGCAAAGCGATCCACGTAAGCAATGGAATCCATTGTGAGCACGGCGCAGCTTAGAAGTAAGTCCTGCCGCCGGTAAAAGGCGAGAGAAGCAGTAGTGGGGAGCCGGAGATGCTTAGGAGCGAACCTTCCAGCAGGCGGGTGTGGGGGCGAAAACCAGGTCAGCTGGGTTGTATCGTGATTTATATATCTATATATTATTGAGGGGTGTGACAGACATGGGAAAATGGAAAAAGACTGCAGGACTGATCGGAGCAATGCTGGTAGCTGCAAGTATGGTCATGGCCGGCTGCGGCAGCAAGGATACGGGCAAGAAAGAAACTGCCGCCAAGAGTCCGGCTGCGGCCAAAGAGGAACTGATCGTCGGAACGGAACCATCTTTTGCGCCTTTTGAATTTCCGGACGGCAAGGATGGCAAGATTATCGGCTTCGATATCGATCTGATCAACGCCATCGGCAAAAAGATGGGCTACAAGAAAATCACCATCAAGAGCATGGGATTCGATGCGCTGATCCCGGCCATCAATTCCGGCAATATCGATGCGGCCATCGCCGGAATGAGCATTACGGATGCCCGCAAGAAACAGGTCAACTTCTCCGATCCCTATTATGATTCGGGCCTGATGGCCATTGTCCGGAAAGATAACGACACGATCCATTCCCTGGCCGATCTGAAGGGCAAGAAAATCGGTGTCCAGCTGGGAACGACGGGCGCCATGGAAGCTGAAAAGATCGAAGGCGCCAAGGTGACGAACTTCGATACGAGCGATCTGGCCTGCATCGAGCTGCAGAACGGCAATGTCGATGCCGTGATCAGCGACCTGCCCGTGCTGCAGTATTTCCTGAAGCAGAAAGGTTCCTCCTACGCAAAGGCCGTGGGTGAACCCAAGAAGGGCGACCACTACGGCATCGCCGTCGCCAAGGACAAGAAGGATGTCCTGGATGGCATCAACAAGGCCATGAAGGAACTGAAGGACAGCGGCGAATACCAAAAAATCTATGACAAATGGTTCAGCGAGAGCAAATAAGCGGCACCTGACGTGACGGCCTCTTCCGGAACTGATTTAGTAAGGCATGACTGGCCGGGCAGCTGCGTGTGGACTGTCCGGCTATTTTGTGTTGTATAAAGATACACATTGTTATATAATGTTCGAGTCTAAAAGCTTAATTCCAGATGGGAGGAAAATTTGATGAAGAAGATGTCTCTGGCAATGTGTCTTTTTGCAGCAATCGCGCTGGCAGTTTCCGGCTGTGGCGGTTCCACGCAGCAGGCCGCGAAGGACAGCAAATCGGAAGCAAAAGTCCTGAAAGTGGGTACGGAACCGACCTTTGCCCCATTTGAATTCCAGAAAAAGGATTCCAAGGAGTTTGACGGATTCGACATGGATCTGATCCGTGCTGTCGGCAAGAAGATGGGCATGAAGGTGGAAATCCAGAACATGGGTTTTGACGCACTGATCCCGGCCCTGAAATCCGGCAATATCGATGTGGCCATTGCGGGCATGAGCATCACGCCGGACCGCAAGAAGGCCGTGGATATGTCCGATCCGTACTATACTTCCGGTCTGACCGTCGTAGTCCGGAAAGATGATACGTCGATCAAGTCCGTCGATGACCTGAAGGGAAAGAACATCGCTGTCCAGATCGGGACTACCGGCGCTGACAGAGCCGCCAAGGTGCCCGATGCCAAAGTCAAGAGCTATGACACGAACTCGGCTGTGTTCCTGGAACTGAACAACAAGAACGCTGATGCCGTCATCATCGATGCGCCCGTGGCCGCCTACTATCTGAATACGGAAGGCAAGGACAAGGCCAAGATGGTCGGTGACAAGATGGAAGCCGAGGATTATGGTGCCGCTTTCAAGAAAGGGAGCAAGCTGACGGCTGAATTCAACAAAGCGCTGGCTGAACTGAAGAAGGACGGCGAATACGACAAAATCTATGCGAAGTGGTTTGGCAACCAGAAATAAGGAAACTGCTTTGCCTGAGAAGTAAGGGATAGAGAATATGGATTTTGATATTATCAAATCGTCCCTGCCTCTGCTGCTGGCAGGGGCGGGCGTAACCATTGAGATTACCGTTTTGAGCGTGGGCTTCGGCATGGCCATCGGCATCATCATTTCGCTGATCCGCATGAGCCGCGTCAGGATCGTCAGGTTCATCGGGGATGTCTACGTCCACTTTTTGAGAGGCACACCTCTCCTGGTGCAGATCTTCCTGGTGTATTTTGCCCTGCCCGCCCTGATCAATCACAAAGTGGATGCGTTCTTCGCTGCGATCTTTGCCTGCTCCATCAACAGCGGTGCCTACGTGGCGGAAATTTTCCGCGGCGGCATCGAATCCATCGACAAGGGGCAGATGGAAGCGGCCCGCAGCCTTGGCATGACCTGGTGGCAGGCCATGCGGTACATCATCCTGCCGCAGGCTTTCAAGCGGATCATCCCGCCCCTGGGCAATGAATTCATCGCCATGCTGAAGGATTCGTCTCTGGTTTCCGTCATCGGTTTCGAAGAACTGACCCGCCGCGGGCAGCTGATCATTGCCCGGACGTATGCTTCCTTTGAGATTTGGCTGTCCGTAGCACTGATCTATCTTGTCATGACGTTTGCGGTATCCCGCCTCGTCGCCATGATGGAAAGGCGGTACAAAAAGAATGAACAATGAAATGATCCAGATCACGGGCCTGAGAAAGAGCTACGGAAACAATGAAGTCCTGAAAGGTATCGACGTGACCATCGCCGAGGAGGAAGTAGTCGTCGTCATCGGGCCTTCCGGCGGCGGCAAGAGCACATTCCTGCGCTGCATCAACTATCTGGAGGTCCCCACGGCGGGAACCATCGTCTTCGACGGCATCCCTCTCAACGGGCAGAGCAACATCAACGAAGTCCGCAAAGAGGTCGGCATGGTGTTCCAGCGCTTCAATCTGTTCCCGCATATGACGGTGCTGGACAACCTGATCCTGGCACCGATGAAAGTGCGGGGGATGAAAAAAGAAGAGGCCGTAAGCCGGGCAGAGGATTATCTGAAGAAGGTCGGCCTCCTGAATAAAGCGGATGCCTATCCCGATTCCCTGAGCGGCGGCCAGCAGCAGCGTGTGGCGATCGCCCGCGCCCTGTGCATGAGCCCCAAGGCGATGCTTTTTGACGAGCCGACGTCCGCACTGGATCCGGAAATGATCAAGGAAGTCTTCGATGTCATGAAGGACCTGGCGCACGGCGGCATGACCATGGTCGTGGTCACCCATGAGATGGGGTTTGCCCGCGAAGTGGGTGACCGGGTACTCTTCCTGGATCAGGGCAAGATCCTGGAACAGGCGACTCCGGAGGAATTTTTCAAGCATCCGAAACATGAACGGGCAAAGGAATTCCTGTCCAAGATCATGTAAGGGCTGTATGATCCGGATGCAGGAGCTGCATCCGTCCTGTCAGAAGCGGGTCCTTAAGGGTACGGCACGTAATGAAGTGCTGCATCCGGCCGGGATCCGCTTCTTTCACGCTGCTTCGGGCGTTTCTGCTTCATCCGGACAGATGGAACGGGAGCGTGCTGCAGCATGGCGGACGGCCCCCGGAACAGGATTCCGGCCCGTTTGCTGATTTTTTTCCAAAATAAGAAGGAAAACGGCAACTTTTGCAGAACAAGATATATAACACAACAAACAGGAAATGGTCCTGTTGGTGAGGAGGTAGTGAATTATGGCAGTAAGAGTACGCGGAAAAAACATCGTAGTAACCCCTGCTTTAAAGGACTATGTGGAAAAGAGAGTGACGGCCATCACCAAACAGTTCAAGACCGTCGGAGAAATCACGGCAGTGATGCGCGTCGAACGCAATGAACATATCGTGGAAATCACGGTGCCGGCCAAGGGAATCGTCCTCAGGGCCCAGGAGTCCACGGACAATATGTATGCTTCCATCGACAACTGTGTGGAGAAGATCGCCAGACAGATCCATAAATACAAGACCCGCCTGATGAAGCGGAAGTATTCCAACTTCCAGGAAAATGCAGTGGAGCCGCCGGAAGTGGCCAACGAAGAAGTGGCCGATGCCGGAGACTTCAAGGTCGTCAGGAACAAGACCTATGTGATGAGACCGATGAATGTCCAGGAAGCCATCATGCAGATGAACATGCTGAACCATGACTTCTTCATTTTCTTCAACGATGAAACCGAGAAGATGGCAGTGGTGTACCGCCGCCGGGAAGGGGACTACGGACTCATCAATCCGGAGCTTGCGTAAGTTCATGAAATCTTTACAAAGAGTCAGGGCTTTTGGCCCTGGCTCTCTTTGACTTTCATATACCTATTTGTTACAATAAAAAAATAGGTTTCAAGGGGATTTTATGCGCTTTTATGCTTTTATAAGGAGTGATCTTTTTGCTGGAGCAGCTGATGAAATTGGTCTTCGGCGACCCGAATGCGAAGGAGCTGAAGGTCTGTCGTGCTTATGTAGATAAAATCAATGCGCTGGAGCCGGATATGCAGGCGCTGAGCGACGCCCGCCTGCGGGCAAAGACGGATGAATTCAGGCTCCGCCTGACCAAGGGGGAAACACTGGATGATCTGCTTCCGGAAGCGTTCGCCCTTGTGCGGGAAGCGGCCAGACGTGTCCTGGGGCTGCGCCATTTCGATGTGCAGCTGATCGGCGGCTGCATTCTGCACCGCGGCAACATCGCCGAAATGGCAACGGGCGAAGGCAAGACGCTGGTGGCAACCCTTCCGGCGTATCTGAATGCCCTGGAAGGGAAAGGGGTCCATGTCGTAACGGTCAACGATTATCTGGCCAAACGCGACAGCGAGGAAATGGGCCGTGTCTATAAATTCCTCGGCATGAGCGTCGGCCTGATCACCCATGAAATGGATTTTCCGGCCCGCAAGGCTGCCTACGCCGCGGATATCACCTACGGCACGAACAACGAATTCGGGTTCGACTATCTGCGTGACAACATGGTCGTTTCCCTGGATCAGATGGTGCAGCGCCCGCTCCACTATGCAATCGTCGATGAAGTGGACTCCATCCTGATCGATGAAGCCCGTACGCCGCTCATCATTTCCGGGCCCGGTGAAAAATCGACCAACCTCTACCAGGTACTGGCTGATGTAGTTTCCCATTTCAAAGAGGGCGAGGACTATACGGTCGATGAAAAACAGAAGACCGTGGCTCCGACGGAAAAAGGGATCGCCAAGGCAGAAAAGCTGCTCGGCGTTTCCAATATGTATGACGGTGAAGCCGGCATCGATTACTCCCATCAGCTGATGGCTGCCCTGAAAGCCAAAGCCCTGATGATCCGCGACCGCGATTATGTCGTCAAAGACGGCGAAGTCATCATCGTCGATGAATTCACGGGCCGCCTCATGTTCGGCCGCCGTTATTCCGAAGGCCTGCATCAGGCCATCGAAGCGAAGGAACATGTCAAGGTCGAGCGCGAGAGCCAGACGCTCGCAACGATCACCTTCCAGAATTACTTCCGTATGTATGACAAACTGTCCGGCATGACCGGTACGGCCAAGACGGAAGAGCAGGAATTCCAGAAGATCTACAATCTGTCAGTCTACACGGTGCCCACGAACAAGCCCAATATCCGGAAGGATCTGCCGGACGTCATTTACAAGACGAAAAGGGCCAAGTACCGCGCCGTCGTAAGGGAGATTGAAAAGCTCCATGCCCAGGGGCGTCCTGTCCTCGTCGGCACGACTTCCATCTCCCAGTCCGAAGAACTGTCGGATATGCTGAAGAAAAAGGGCATTTCCCATAATGTCCTGAATGCCAAGCACCATGAGCAGGAAGCTGCCATCGTGGCGGACGCCGGCCAGATGGGTGCCGTGACCATCGCCACCAACATGGCAGGCCGCGGTACGGATATCGTCCTGGGCGAAGGCGTGGCCGAACTGGGAGGCCTCCATATCATCGGCACGGAGCGGCACGAATCCCGCCGTATCGACAATCAGCTGCGCGGCCGCTGCGCCCGTCAGGGCGACCCCGGTTCCACCCAGTTCTATCTTTCCCTGGAAGACGATCTGATGCGTCTTTTCGGTTCCGACAATATTTCGGGCATGATGGACAGACTGGGCATGGATGAGGATGACCCGATCGAACACAAGCTCGTGACCCGTTCCATTGAATCGGCCCAGAAGAAAGTCGAAGCCCGCAACTTCGATATCCGGAAACAGGTGCTGGAATACGACGATGTCATGAACCAGCAGCGTGAGGTCATCTATGACCAGAGGAGGAAGATCCTGGAGAAGGCGGACCTCAAGAGCACAGTGCTCGATATGGCCAGCCACATCGTGGACCGTTCCATCGATATGTATGCGCCGAAGGAAGCGTACAGCGAGGACTGGGATATCCAGTCACTGATCAAATACGCGGAAGAATTCTACGCGCCTCAGGGAATGCTGAAGGAAGAGACCCTGGCAGAGATGAGCCGCGAAGAACTGGAGGAATATCTCCACAAAGTGGCCGTGGACAATTACAACGCGCGCGAAGCCAAAAACGGGCCTGAAATCATGCGGGAGCTGGAAAACCTCGTCATGCTGAAGGTCGTCGACAGCCACTGGATGGAACACCTCGATGCGATGGACGCTCTGCGTGAAGGCATCGGCCTGCGTGCATACGGGCAGCGGGACCCTCTGGTGGAATACAAGTTCGAGGCCTATGATATGTTCGAGGCCATGAAAGAAGCGATCGTGGACGATGTGGTGCGCTATATGTACCGCGTCAACGTGGTGACGCAGCCGGCGGTGGAAGATCATCTTTCCCATGCTTCGGTCAACAATCCGAACGTCGACGGGACGGATGAACAGGCCAAAGAACCGGTCCGTGCCGAACACGCGGTGGGACGCAATGATCCCTGCCCGTGCGGAAGCGGAAAAAAGTATAAGAACTGCTGTGGTAAAAACAGCTGAGATGACCCGTGAAGCTGGAACCTTTCCAGCTTCTTTTGGGTATGGAGAGAGGAAGCTGCTGCCGGTCCCGGCGTTTTTCGGGAACCAGGCGCAGAGGACCGGGGAATGGAACAGCATTCTCCGGACAGGTCCTGCCCGCTTCAGCATGCGGGACGGAAGGCCTGGGACAAAAAGTGAAAGTGAAGGAGTTTGAAGACGGTGTTACTTGAAGAATTACGCCCGAAGATCAATGAACTGAAAGCTCATCTGGGGGAGCTCAAAGATGGCCTGGCGATTGCCAAAAAAGAAGAAAGGATCCAGGACCTGGACTACCAGATGGCAGCCCCCGGTTTCTGGGATGATCCTGACAAAGCCCAGAAAGTTGCCCAGGAGGCAAATGGCCTGAAGGCAGAAGTGGATACGTTCCACAATCTTACCCAGAAGCTGGATGATATGGAAGTCCTCTGGGAGATGGCCATGGAAGAGAGCGACGAAAGTGTGCACGAAGAACTGGAAAAAGAACTCGATGAGTGCAGACACAAGCTCGCTGATCTGGAACTGGGCATGCTGCTCAGCGGCGAATACGATGCCAACAACGCCATCCTGAACCTGCACGCCGGTGCGGGCGGGACGGAAGCCCAGGACTGGACGAGCATGCTGATGCGAATGTTCACCCGGTATGCAGAACGCAAAGGGTTCCAGGTGGAGATGCTGGATGTCCTCCCGGGCGAAGAAGCGGGTATCAAGAGTGCCACTCTTTCCATCACAGGGCACAATGCCTACGGGTATCTCAAGAGTGAAAAAGGCGTGCACCGCCTGGTCCGGATCTCTCCTTTTGACGCGAACGCCAGACGTCATACGTCTTTTTCGGCGGTGGATGTCATGCCCGAAATCGATAATACAGTCCATGTGGATATCAACATGGATGACGTCCGTGTCGACTATTACCGTGCCAGCGGTGCCGGCGGCCAGCATGTCAACAAGACTTCTTCGGCTGTCCGCATGACCCATATGCCGACGGGCATCGTCGTGCAGTGCCAGAATGAACGGTCCCAGCTGCAGAACAAGGAACGCTGCCTGCAGCTGCTGCGGGCCAAGCTCTTCGAATATGAAAAAGCGATCCAGGACAAGAAAATCAGCGATATTGCCGGTGATTACCAGGCAATCGAATGGGGCAGCCAGATCCGTTCCTATGTATTCCAGCCGTACACGATGGTCAAGGATCACCGGACCGGCGCGGAAACGGGTAACGTACAGGCTGTCATGGACGGAGATCTGGATCTTTTCGTGGAAAGTTATCTGCGCAGCTTGAAGCATTGATGGATGGTGTGGGGAGCAGAAAATGAAAAATCCCAAAAAAATATTTCTGGCGCTGATG
This sequence comes from uncultured Acidaminococcus sp., assembly GCA_900315205.1. Classification (GTDB taxonomy): domain Bacteria; phylum Bacillota; class Negativicutes; order Acidaminococcales; family Acidaminococcaceae; genus Acidaminococcus. The sequence continues at coordinate 44,203 of OMYF01000006.1, read as the reverse complement.
TGCATCGGGCTTGTCTTTTCACTGTACCTGAATTTTCAGCGCAGCCAGGTGGAACGGGCCAACCGCCAGGTTGAAACGGTCATGGACTACCAGGCCCTGAAACGGCTGGCCGTCAATGAAGGGGCCTCTGTGGATGAAGTCCTGGACGCATTCAAGCAGCGCGGTGTCACGACCCTTGCGGTTTATGATAAGTCTCTGATGACGCTTGCCGATGAAGGCCGTGTGGTCTATTATACGGGCGGCGAGCTTCTCCGGGCGGCGCAGCTCGGCAGTCTTGCCCCGCAGTGGCAGGCCGTCGTGGATGCACCGGACTTTACGACCCAGGCCGTCTATATCGCGGATGGGAAGAGCCCGCGTACGCTCGATGCCATCCGTGAGGTCCTGAGCGCCCGTTATGATTCCGACCGCTTCAGACAGGTCGCAGCTTCCCCGAGGATCTACCGCATGACCGGGCCGACGACGCTCAACAAGAATCCTTTCTATCAGGATCAGATGGGCTTCCAGGAAGCTGCCTTCGTCATCGATCCGGAAGAAGTCGAAACGGTTAAAAAACATGGTTTCCTCCTTGCTGTCCGGCCGGGCAATCCCGTAGCAACGACAAAGGATAAGGCAACGGCAGAAAAACAGATCCAGACTTATTTCCGCCAGCTCGACCGCTCCGGTGCGGAGGTCTCCCTCCTCATCGGCAACGGCAAGTCCATGTTCGGCGAAGCCCGGTACAAGGATCTGGTGGCAAAGGAAATGGCAAAGCGCCATATCACCCTGGGCATGGTGGAAAATGACATCCAGCTCCAGTTCATCAGGATGGACGGCCTCACAGCCATGGCGCCCCTCGTCGATTACCAGGTGGCGCGTGCGTATCTCATCACAGAGGACGAGCAGCGCAAGATGAAGATCTTCGATGCTTTCCGCCGCTGGTCCCTCTCTGACCGGGAACGGAACATCCGCATCAACTATATCCGCTCCTTCATGAGCGGCCGTGACGGCATGACGCCTCTTGAAACCAACCTGGACTACGTGTCCCAGGTCACGGAAGATGTGACGAGCCATGGATTCAGCAGCGGCCGTGCGGATATCTATGCTGTCTATCAGCCTTCGCGGCTCCTCTATATCCCGCTGGCATTTTCTCTGATGGCAGCCTGGGGGCTGTATCTCTGTCTTTTGGGGATCCTCCCGGAGAAGAGGTATCTGCCGTTTACGGTGCTTTGCGGTGCGCTGCTTTCGGCAGGTTATTTCACAGGGAGCCATGCGCTGCTTTTCCGGCAGATGACAGCACTGGGTGCCGCCGTCATCTTCCCAGTCCTTTCGATGGCGCGGATGATGCGTATCTGGGACGGGATGGATGACCGCCAGTCCCTGGGGAGCGTCATCGGAAAGACCGTGGTCAGCCTCTTTGGGGCCCTCGTGTTCTCCCTTGTCGGAGCTTCCCTCCTGGGCGGCGTCCTGAGCGATACCCGCTTTTTGCTGGAACTCGATATCTACCGGGGTGTCAAGCTGACCTTCATGCTGCCCGTCCTGCTTGTGTGCCTGCTCTTCATCAAGCAGCACGGCCTGTGGAACAAGGGCGAGAGCCTGTGGGTCCCGGTCCGCCGCATCCAGCAGTTCCTGAGCAATCCTTTTACCCTGAAGACCCTGGCGATACTGTTCTGCTTTGCTGTCGTGGCCTGGGTGTTCATCGGCCGCAGCGGCCATACGGCGGGCGTGCCCGTCCCGGCCATAGAAGAAAAGCTGCGTTACTTCCTTGAGGAGACCCTGTACGCGAGACCGCGTGAAAAGGAGTTCCTGATCGGCCACCCGGCCTTCTTCCTGGCGGCCTGGGCAGCCTGGCATAAACTGCCCGCCCGCATTACGGGCCTCTTTGTCACGGCTGCCGCCATCGGACAGGGCAGTGCCGTCCAGACCTTTGCGCATATGCGCACGCCGATCGTCATGTCCTATGCCCGTGCCCTGGGCGGTTATGTCCTCGGCGCCGTGGCAGGGATCGCGGCAGTCCTGATCTTTGAGTTTGCCTTCCGTCACCTGATGAATCTGCTCCGGAGGAGGGACGCTGTTGAATAAGGTGCTGATTTCCGGATATTACGGATTTTCCAATGCCGGGGATGAGGCAATGCTGACGGCAATCCTCACGTCTCTGCGCAGACAGGATCCGGATGTGGAACTTACGGTCATATCGGGCCATCCCGATATGACCGAACGGATCCATCAGGTGCGCTCCATCCACCGCTTCAATCTCTGGAAGATCTTCCGGGCCATGGCGGGAACGGACCTGCTGCTTTCGGGCGGCGGGAGCCTGCTCCAGAATGTGACGAGCCATATCAGTCTGTTCTATTATCTCAGCATCATAGCACTCGCTGCCCTGATGCATAAAAAAATCATGCTCTTTGCCCAGGGAATCGGACCCATCCGGGGAACGTTCTCCCGTTTCCTGACAAGATCCGTATGCCGGCAGGCAGATCTGATCACTGTCCGGGACGACGGTTCGCTGGAGGACCTTTGTGCCATGGGGTTTGCCAAATCGGACATCCTTGTCACGTCCGATGCTGTCTTTTCCCTGCCGCCGGGCCGGAAGGAAGCCGGGCGCATCGAGCTCGAGTCCCTTGGCATGGACCGGAACCGCCCCGTCGTCGGTTTTGCCCTGCGGCACTGGAAGGGGGAGGAGCGCTTTGTGGCGGAATTTGCCCGGGCGGCGGACCTCCTGAAAAAGGAATCCCATTGCCAGATCCTTTTCATCCCGCTGCAGTTCCCCGGTGACGAGGAAGTTTCCTGCAGTGTGCGGGATCGGATGACTGATGCGTCCGATGTCTATTTCCTGGATCATAAACTTTCGACACAGGCGTATCAGGACCTTATCAGCAGTCTGGACATGCTGATCGGCATGCGGCTCCATGCGCTTGTCTTTGCCGCGCTGAATGACGTGCCGTTCATGGCTGTGTCCTATGATCCCAAAGTGGACCGGTTCGTGGCGGGCATGAAGGGCCGTGTCGTCAATCGGATCGACCGTGTCACGGCCGAAGAAATCGCCGCACTGGCGCGCACGCTGCGGTGCAGTGACGGAAAGCAGGAAAGGGCCCGGATCGAGGCCCTGCGGAGCGAAGCGCAGGCGAATATCGCCAGGGCTGTTGCACTGCTGAAGCATTGAAGTGGAGGTAGATCCCTTTGCTGATCATGAATCATGCTTGTAAATCCTATCCGGGCGGGGCTACAGCCCTGCAGGATGTCTGCGTCCATATCAAACCCGGTGAATTCGTTTTCCTGGTGGGACCCAGCGGGGCCGGGAAATCCACCTTCATCAAGGCCATTTCCCGGGAAATCGAACTGACATCGGGTCAGATCCTCGTTGACGGAGTCGATGTCATGAAACTACGCTCCGACGAGATCCCGTACCTGCGCCGCCAGCTGGGCATCGTCTTCCAGGACTACCGGCTGCTGAATGACCGCACCGTCTTCGAGAACGTGGCTTTTGCCATGCAGGTCATCGAAACGCCGTCACGCAAGATCAGGGTGCGCGTCAGAGAAGTGCTGGACCTTGTGGGCCTGGGCGACAAAGCCGGCAATTATCCCGGCGAGATGAGCGGCGGGGAACAGCAGCGCGTCGCCATCGCCAGAGCCATCGTCAACGATCCGCTCCTCGTCATTGCGGACGAGCCGACGGGGAATCTGGATCCCGAGACGAGTATGGAGATCATGAATATCTTTTCGGAAATCAACCGGCGCGGCACGACCATCATCATGGCTACCCATGACAAGACCATGGTCGATTATATGCGCAAACGTGTCATTGCCATAGAGAACGGACGGATCGTCCGGGACGAGAGCAGGGGAGTCTACGGGTATGAGATTTAGCACAAAATGGTATTATTTGAAGGAGACCTTCAAATCCATCAAGCGGAACTCCCTGATGAGTTTCGCCTCCGTTACCACCGTGGGTCTGTCCATCCTTGTCCTCGGTCTTTTTCTGGTCATGGTCCTGAATGTCAACAACCTTGCCCGCTATCTGGAAAACCAGGTGCAGATCACGGTCTATATGGAAGATTCGGCGACGCCGGTCCAGCGCAAGCAGGTCGAGCAGCAGCTGAAGCTGACCCAGGGCGTCATGGAAGTCAAGGCAGTCACGAAGGATCAGGCTCTGAAAAAATTCAAGGAGCGCCTGCGGGAGCAGCAGAAACTCCTGGATGCCCTGGGAGAGGAGAATCCTTTCCCGTATTCCTTTGAAATCAAGGTCGACAAGCCGGAACGGATCCAGCAGATCGTGCCGGCCATCGAAAAGATGCCCGGTGTCGAGACGGCCAAGTTCGGCCAGGAAGTGGTGCAGCACCTCTTCCAGCTGACGCGGGTCCTCCGCCTCGGCGGGATCCTGCTGATCGTGATGCTTGCCATTGCGACGCTCTTCATCATCTCGAATACGATCCGGATCACTGTTTTTGCGCGGCGCCGGGAAGTGAGCATCATGAAGTTCGTCGGGGCGACGAACTGGTTCATCCGCTGGCCCTTTCTGCTGGAAGGGATGCTGATGGGCTTTATCGGTGCCCTGATCGCGTCAATGTGCCTCTACAAGATCTATGAGGCTGCCCAGGGCAGGATCTACGCCACGCTGGCGTTCTTCCCTCTGCTGCCGCTGTGGCCCTTTATGGGCTACCTCTGCGCAGGCCTTGTCTGCGTCGGGACTGTGATCGGTGCGGCAGGCAGTGCCATTTCCCTGCGGAAATTCCTTGATGTATGAATGCTGCCGCTGCGGGGGAGGATCCGGTTCCCCGGGCGGATATGAACTGGTGAGTAAGGCAGGCGGGTGCGAATGAAAAAACAAGCAGCGGTTTTGTCCGCGTTTCTGCTCATGATCAATCTGGCCTCGCCGGTTACCTGGGCGGAGACGATCGAAGACAAGAAGGCCGAGCTGGAAGATGTGCAGCGTCAGATCGATGACAAAGATGCGGAGCGGACGACGAATCAGCACCGCATCGACAATGCCGTGGAACAGCTCCTGGAAGCCCAGCGGGAGCTGGCTCAGGCCCAGCAGGAGCTGGCCGTCGTCGAAGCACAGCAGCGTGTCCTCGAGGGCAGGCTCCGCGATAATGAGCGGGCCATTTCAGTCAAGCAGAAAGAATTCGACAATACACGCGGGATCTACAAGAAACGGCTGCGGGACATCTATGAGAACGGTCAGGTCAATTATCTGGACGTCCTCCTGGGGTCCGCGGATTTCCGGGATTTTGCGTCCCGGATGTACCTGCTGCAGCGGGTCATCCGTCAGGATACGCGGCTCATCGAGCTCCTGAACCGGCAGAAAGCGGAACTGCAGCGCCGGCAGGCTGAGCTGGCGGAGAATAAGAGGCAGCTTGATGCCACTCACGCGGAAGTCGTGGCCAAGCAGGAACTGGTCGCGCAGAAACAGCAGGAGCAGCAGGTCCTCTACGAAAAGGCCCTGGCTGACAAGGCACGGCTTGATGCAGAATATGAGGAACTGCAGGAGAACAGCCGGCAGATCGCGGCCATGATCAAGCAGATGGAAGAGGCCGGGCGCATGAATGCACAGCGCCATGGCTCGGGACAGTTCAGCTGGCCCGTCTATGGGGAGATCACGTCGCCTTTTGGGTGGCGGGTCCATCCCATCTGGCATTCCCAGATCTTCCATGCCGGGATCGATATTGCAGCGGATTACGGGGAACCTGTGGTGGCTGCCGATTCGGGCACGGTCATCTATGCCGGCTGGATGGGCGGTTACGGCAATGCGGTCATGATCGATCACGGCGGCGGCCTGGTGACGCTGTACGGCCATAATTCGTCCCTTACGGTGGGCGTGGGGGAGAATGTGGCCCGGGGGCAGACCATTGCGCTCGCCGGCAGTACGGGCAACTCGACAGGGCCCCACTGCCATTTTGAGGTCCGCGTCCACGGCGACGTGGTCGAACCTCTGAATTATCTGCCGTAAAAGAGGGAACGATATGGGTAAAAAAAGATTTGGCATAGGAGCGCTGATCCTGACTTTTCTGCTTTCCCTGGTCCTGTTCCTCGGCGTCAGCACCTGGCTTTTGAACCGCTGGGTCGGATCCCCCGTCGGGTTCCTGCAGCTCGGACGGACGCTCCATCTGATCCAGTCCTATTATGTCGAGGATACGGACCGGAATGATCTCTATGCCGGTGCCCTGCGGGGCATGGTCAGGGAACTGAAGGATCCCTATTCGGATTATCTGGACAAAAAGGATTTTGAAGCACTTTCCAATATGACGGAAGGCCATTTCGGCGGTGTCGGCATTGTGATGGGGATGAAGGACCAGCAGTTCATCGTTGTGTCGCCCATCGAGGATACGCCGGCCTACCGGGCCGGTCTTAAGGCGGGCGACATCATCACCCGCGTCGATGACACGGATCTTTCGGGCATGTCCCTCACCGACGTGGTCAAACTGCTCCGCGGCAGTGACGGGACGCAGGTCCGTGTGAAGTACCGCCGCGGTGAGAATGAAGAAAAAGAAGTGACCATCACCCGTTCGGAGATCAAGATCCGCAGTGTCTATGGAAAAATGGACGACGGCCATATCGGCTACATCCGCATCACCAGTTTCAATGCCGATACGGCGAAGGATTTCAAGGCGGAACTGCAGAAGCTGGAAGGAGAAGGCATGCAGGCACTTGTCCTCGATCTGCGGGACAACCCCGGCGGACTCCTGGAAAGCTGCGTCAATGTGGCCCGCTGCCTCGTTCCCAAAGGTCCCATCGTGTCGCTGAAGGACCGCAATGGCCATACAGAAATTGAAACATCCGATCTGGAAGCCGTGAAATATCCGCTGGCGGTCCTTGTCAATCACGGTACGGCCAGTGCTTCCGAAATCGTTTCCGGAGCGATCCAGGACACGCAGGCCGGACGCCTTTTCGGGACCAGGACCTTCGGCAAGGGTGTCGTCCAGAACGTCTTCATGCTGTCACCGGATACGGCGGTCAAGCTGACCATTGCCAAGTATTATACGCCAAACGGCCGGAGCATCCACAAAAAGGGAATCGATCCCGATGTGGTTGTGGAACCTGCGGATGAACAGGGAAAGAATCAGCTCGATGCAGCGGAAGCGTACCTGCGCGAAACGCTGCAGCAGTCAAAATAGCAGGGAGGTACGAAACCATGAGTGCATTGCAAAACGCTTACCACAGCCTGCTGGCTTATGCGGCTACGGATGCGGGAAAGATCGGCCTTTGGAATTACGGAGTGATGCTTGTCTGCGTCCTTGTCATCTGTGTCGTGATCCTGCTGCTGCTCTGCTATTTCCGGACCCGGCAGGCCCGGCGGGAACGGGGGATCAGGTACCGCATTTCCAGACTGATCTCCTATCTGTGCGACACCTATGATACCGTCGAGGAAGTGGACTGGAAGCATCAGGTTTCGTACCGCTATTCCTGTGAAGGGGCCACTGTGCATGTGGAAAAAAAGACGTTTGCCTCCGTGCCGGAACTGATGGGCGAATTCCATCCGGGCGATCTGCCCCGGTACAGCCCCGACAATCTGCGGGTGGCCTTTGAAAAGGCCATGAAGACATGCAGCTGTTTTGAATTCCAGGCACGGGTCAAAAAAAGCGAAGATACGTATCAGTGGACCTCTTTCCTGATTCAGGGCGTGCGGAAGGATAAGAACCATAACCGGGACTTCCTGCTGCTGGCTCACCCGGTCGATGACCTGAAGAGCCAGGAAATGGAGCGGCGCGCCCAGCTGCGCGTGGCCATGAGCCAGGCCAGGGATGATGCCGAGGCAAAGGGGCAGTTCATGGCCCGCATCAGCAGGGATACAAAGGAAGCACTCAACTCCATCATGGGCTACCTGACCCTGGCGGGTGAGGAAGAAAATGTGGATCAGCGCATGAATTATGTCCGGGAGAGCCAGGATGAGGTCCGCTATCTCCTGGATGTACTGGGCGATGTCATCGATCTGTCCGCCATGAAACACGGGACCCTGACGCTGCAGAAGGAACCTTTTGCGCTGGATGCTGTGCTGGGCAATTTGCAGAATCTGTTCAGCCAGGAGGCACAGAACCGGAAGATCAAGTTTGCCTTCAGCTGCAGCGAAGTCCAGGGTCTTACCCTCATCGGCGACCGCCTCCGTTTCAGCCAGGTCATGATGAACCTGCTGTCCAATGCCATGCTGTTTACGGCGGAAGGGTCCTGCCTGGACTGCACCATCCGCAGGAAAGATCAGAAAGGGCATAAAGTGATCCTTGAGGTCGCTGTCGAGTGTGCGGGCAAAGCCGTGCCTCCGGAGCTCCTGGATAAAGTGTTCCTGCCCTTCGAGCTGGCTTCCCAGTTCAGCAAATCCGCGGTCCACGGAGGTCTGGGACTGGTCGTGACGTACAATCTTGTCCATATCCTGGGCGGCATCATCCGGGCGGACAACAACGCCGGCAAGGGCATCCGTTTCCTTATGGAACTGCCCTTTGTGTATCAGGAAAACAAGGATGACGGGGCGGATCAGCCCGGCAGTCTGACGGGAAAACGGCTCCTTGTAGCCGAGGATAATGATCTGAGCGCTCAGGTCATCACAAAACTGCTTGCTTCTGTGGGTATTTCCATGGAACGCGCCAGGGACGGCAAGGAAGCGTGCGAAATGTTCGGGAACCATCCGGCGGGGTATTACAGTGCCATCCTCATGGATCTGGATATGCCGAATCTGGACGGCTGCGAAGCTGCCCGGCTGATCCGGCTTTCGGAACATCCTGACGCCAGGAAAGTCCCCATCCTCGCCATGACGGAAAATCTTCTTTCCGAAGACGTGGCCAAAGCGCTGGAATGCGGCATGAACGGACAGATCTCCAAACCTGTCGATAAGGCACTTCTCGTGCAGACTTTAAAGGGATTTGTGGGCTGAAGGAAAGACCGGGGCTGTGGAACCAGATGTTTTCACAGCCCTCTGTTTTTGTAAAGGCCCGTATCCTGCCGCAGGATCCGTGCCGGCAGGGCCCGCAGTCCCAGAAAGGAAATCAGTTTATGACACTTCATATTGGCTGCCATCTGTCTGCTTCCAAAGGGTATCTGGCCATGGGAAAGACGGCCAGATCCATTGGAGCAGATACGTTTGCTTTTTTTACCCGCAATCCCCGGGGAAGCCGGGCCAAAGCTGTCGATATGGCGGACGTGGAGGCTTTCCGGGACTTCTGGAAGGATCCTGCCGTGCCGCTCGTCGCACATGCTCCCTATACGCTCAATGCCTGTTCGGACCGGGAAGAGGTGCGGGATTTTGCCCGGGAAACCATCGCGTCCGACCTGCAGCGCATGGAACTGATTCCGGGGAACTATTACAATATGCATCCGGGAAATCATCTGGGGCAGGGTGCTGAAAAAGGCTGTGAACGCATCGCCGACTGTCTGAATGCAGTCCTCCGGCCTGAACAGTCCACGCTCCTGCTGCTTGAGACCATGGCGGGCAAAGGCACGGAAGTGGGGCGGACGTTTGAGGAAATGGCGGATCTGCTCTCCCGGATCAGGCTCCAGGACAAGGTGGGGGTCTGTCTTGACACCTGCCACATCTGGGACGGCGGGTATGATATCGTCCACAATCTGGACGGTGTCCTTGCCGCTTTTGACCGGGTGATCGGTCTGGACCGTCTGAAAGCCGTCCATCTGAATGACAGTAAGAATGATCTGGGAGCCCACAAGGACCGTCATGAGAAAATCGGCGCCGGGAAGATCGGTTTTCCGGCCCTTAGCCGCGTGACCTGCCATCCGGCACTCCGCGGCCTGCCCTTTATCCTCGAAACACCGAACGAGCTTGCCGGATATGCTTCCGAGATCGGGCGGCTGCGGGAAGCCTGGAAGGAGGGATGAGAGATGACGGACTTAAGAGAAGCCCTGGCGGCAGCGCCGCTCGCTTTTGTTTCGCTGCTGGCTCTTTTCTTTTTGCTCCTCGGCCTGCTGCGGATCCGGAAGATCCATCTTTCTCCCTATGAAATGGCCTGTACCGGCATGATGCTGGCTCTTTCCGTCCTTGTCACGGCCTTTCCTTTCTACAGTCTTCCGAACGGCGGCAGCGTGACCCTGGGCGGTATGCTCCCGCTGTTCCTCGTCAGTTTCGCCTACGGGCCGGAAGTAGGGTTCCTGACAGGTTTTGCCTACAGTCTCATCAATCTTGTCATGAGCCCTTTCATCCTCCATCCTGCCCAGGTCCTCCTGGATTATCCGCTGCCCTTCATGGCGCTTGGGCTGGCCGGTTATTTTCCGGACCACAAGCTCTGCGGCATTGTCTTTGGCGTGCTGGTGCGGCTCTTCTGTCATTTTCTTTCGGGCGTCATTTTTTTTGCCAGCTATGCTCCGGCGGGGTCATCCGTCTTTGTCTATTCGCTGGTGACGAATCTGACGTATCTGCTGCCGAATCTCATCATCTGCCTTGTACTCTGCAGGCTGCTCCCCATGGAGCGTTTCGTGTCCGTCATGCAGGGGAAAAAGCGGTGAGACGGCAGCTGTCTTATGGGAAGGAAGAACACGTATGGAAAAATTGAAGGGAAATCTCCTCCTGCTGCTTACAGCTCTTATCTGGGGAAGCGCCTTTGTGGCCCAGAGCGTGGGCATGGATTATATCGGCCCGTTTACGTTCAACGCCGCCCGCAATCTGATCGCCGTCTTTGTCCTCATCCCGGTGGTCCTCGTCTTCGGCGGCCGGCAGGCAGAGGGGGCGGGAAGGGGACTGTGGAGCCGCCTGCGTCCCGATCCGGTCACCTGGAGGGGCGGTCTGTGCTGCGGCCTCGTCCTGGGGATCGCGAGCAACCTGCAGCAGGTCGGGATCTCTATGACCACGGCCGGCAAGGCCGGATTCATCACCGCGCTCTATATTATCCTGGTGCCGGTCCTGGGCCGCTTCCTGGGACGCACCATCTCCCGCATCATCCTGATCTGTGTGCCCATGGCCGTCGTGGGCTTTTATCTGCTTTGTGTCAACGGAGATTTTTCCATATCCTTCGGTGACTTCCTTGTCTTTTGCTGCGCCGTCTTTTTTGCTGCCCATATCCTTGTCATCGACCATTTCCTGATGTGCCGGGCCGATGGGGTCAGGCTGGCCTGGATCCAGTTCGGCATGACTTTCCTTGTGTCCGCCGTGCTTGCCCTCTGTTTTGAAAAAGTGACACTGGCTCCTCTCTGGGCAGCCCGCTGGCCCCTGCTCTATACGGCAGTCCTTTCGAGCGGCGTGGCATATACGTGTCAGATCATCGGTCAGAAATATACGGATCCTGCGACGGCAACTCTGATCATGAGCCTCGAATCCGTTTTTGCTGCACTGTCGGGCTGGCTCTTTCTGGGAGAGCTGATGTCGCTGCGCGAAGTGGCGGGATGCATCCTCGTCTTTATCGCTGTCCTGCTGGCGCAGCTCCCTTTCGGCAGCCGCTGATCCCTGTGGGAGTCCGCCTTTTGCCGTGCCGTTTCCGCTGTACGGCCGGGGGAGGACCTGTTCTCTGTCCCCTGTCCGGAGCAGGAAGCGATCTTTAAAAAATAATCTTGTTAACTGCTTTTCAGTATGATATAATATCATACGTTCAATCATACGCCTGTAGCCCAGTGGATAGGGCAACGGCCTCCGGAGCCGTGTGCGGCGGTTCGATTCCGCCCAGGCGTACCATAATGGAATCGATCCCCATGAATCGCACCTGCGTTTTATGGGGCTTTATGTTGCCCTTTTTTGCAGGAAAATGCCTTTCCGGCCGGGAGCCCGGTCCAGTGACCGTGCGGCTCTCCCTGTCCCAGGGATATGTTTTTTTGCCGGAACGGTGTTTTTGCTGAAAAAGTGCTATAATAGGGAAGCCGCAGGAAAGGAGTTCCGCCCATGGTCTCAGTAACAGCACGGGTGCGTTTTTATGAAACAGATCTGATGGGAGTGGTCCATCACGCCAATTATTTCCGGTGGTTCGAGATGGGGCGCATCGCGTATCTGCGGGAGGCCGGCATCGATCTCAACCGGCTGATGGAGGACGGCTTCATGGTGCCCATCGTGGATGCCTCCTGCCGCTATCACAGGCCCGCCCGTTTCGATGATGAGATCGTGATCGAAACGAAACTTTCCGCATGCAGCAAAGTCAGGATCGTATTTACCTATGCGGTCCGCCGCAAGTCGGATGGGGTGATCCTTGCCGAAGGGTCCACGACGAACGCTTTTACGACACCGGATGGGAAAGTAGAGCGTCTTAATGATCAGTATTATCCAAAACTCCAGGCCAAACTGGAAGAAGAGAGGAAGACAACAGTATGCTGAATGTAATTTTCCTGATTCTGGGACTTTGCGTCCTGGGTGCCATCGTCATGATCGTCTATGCATTCCTGACGCCGACGGATGACACGCGCGTCTGTGTGGATGAAAAGACGCCGCTCGAGCTGGAATCCATGGATGCGGACAAAGCGGTGTTCACGTTCACGGTGCCCATGCGCAATACGAGCAATCAGATTGCGGCCGTGACGGATGCCTTCGTCAGACCCTATCTGCCCCAGGAGCAGTTTCCTGATGCCGTCTGCACGGCCGATCTGGAAAGAAGCAATGCCCGGCGGAACGATCATTATTTCGAAGCCTGCGTGATGAACCCCAACACGGAAGTGACGCTCATCATCACCCTGACGTTCCAGGCCCGCAACGGCCGGCGGATCCAGGATGTCCTCCGGCAGATGGTCGATATGGATATCTGTGTCTATATCACCGGTGTCGGCCGCAAGGCCCATTATGTAAGAAGAGCTTTCATCACGCTCTATGGGGCCGATATCAGTAAGCTGGTGGGAGGTACGTACAATGGCTGAAAAATATGAAATCCTTCCGGTACCGACAAGGATCCTGACAGTCCATGACAATATCGTCGATGCAATCAACGAATTCGGCGGCAAGATGATCGGTCCGCGCGATGTCGTCTGTGTGGCTGAAAGTGTGGTCGCCATCACCCAGAACAGGGCGATCCGTCCGGAACCGATGAAGATCGGCTTCGTGGCAAAAGTCCTGTCCCAGCTCTTCCCGGGGTACGGCAGCATCTCCAACTGGAGTGCGATGCAGTCCCTGATCAACGAGGAAGGGACCCTGCGCATCATCTTTGCAGTCGTGGTCGGTTTCTTTGCCAAAGTCATCGGCAAAGCGGGCTGGTTCTACCGCCTGGGCGGCGAACAGGCACGTCTGATCGATGATATCACGGGCACGATGCCTCCTTATGACAAGCACATCGTCCTTGGCCCGAAGAACCCCGCCAGGGTGGCTCAGGCCATCAAGGACGGCACGGGCTGCTTCGGTGCTGCCGTGGCCGATGTCAACGACCTGAAGCGTTCCTGTGTCCTGGGCACCACGAAGGGCGTGGATCCTCGTCTCGTCGAAAAGATCCTGATCGACAATCCTTTTGGCAATGCCAGCCAGAAGACACCGATCTGCATCATCAAAGATTATATCCGCTGATACGGAATCCAGACCGGCCGGACGGCCCGCGAACAGATGCGGGCAGTCCGGCCGGCTCTTTGTATCCTGTCGGGCCTGTGCTGCCGGGACTTTGTGCGGCAATCTTATGCAGGCTGCCGGATTTCCGCCTGTTTTTCTTTCCGCTGCCGGGGGAAGGGAGTCTCCCGCTTTGGCCGGGAGCCATCCCTTTTATTAGTCTTTTCTTATAATTCGAATATACTGTTGCATAATTATGTACAGTAAAATTTACAGATTTTTCACGGTTTAAAGAAACGAGAGAGCGATTAAATCAAGGAAATCGTACGTTTTGTCCCAAAAATATAGACGGGGACTGAAATGTGTAAAATTGTGAGAATATTTCTAAAACTTTATAACTATAAGCATGTTCTCACTTGCATACCCTAAAAATCAGTGTTAAAATAAAACGGTATGGATTGTACATTATAGTTTTAGGAGGTCGCTTTGTAATGAACATCATCGTATGTGTGAAACAGGTTCCGGATACAGCCGAAATGAGAATCGACCCGGTAACCAACAACCTCGTCAGAGACGGTGTCACCAACATTATGAACCCGTATGACCAGTATGCACTGGAAACGGCGCTGGAACTGAAGGACAACATGGGAGCCCATGTAACGGTTCTCACCATGGGACCTCCTCAGGCCGAAGTCATTTCCAGAGACTGCCTGGCCGTTGGTGCTGATGAAGCAAAACTGATCACTGACAGAGCTTTCGGCGGTGCCGATACCCTCGCTACGAGTGCTGCTCTGGCTTATTCCATCAAGGATCTGGGAATCCCTGACCTGATCCTCTGCGGCCGTCAGGCTATCGATGGTGATACTGCCCAGGTAGGACCGGAAATCGCTGAACATCTGGATCTTCCTCAGGTGACTGGAGCACTGAAAGTCCAGATCAAAGATGATGAAGTCATCGTTGACAGAGATAACGAAAACACGTCCCAAACCCTGGCTATGAAGATGCCCTGCGTTGTTACGGTAATGCGCAGCCCTGACCTCCGCTTTGCCAGCATCAGAGGCAAGATGAAAGCCAGAAAGGCCGAAATTCCTCATCTGAGTGCGGATGATCTCCATATTGACCACGACGTAATCGGTAAGGCCGGATCCCCGACCCAGGTAATGCGCAGCTTTACTCCGAAAGTCGTCCAGGTTCATGGTGAAATCTTCACCGATGAAGATCCTCAAGTTGCAGTTGACAAGCTCGTTGCCAAACTGATTGAGGATAAGATTATTACGAAGTGAGGTAGGGATACAAATGGCTAATACGAAGGGTCTCAAGACCGGCAAAGAAAAAGATCTGTGGGTATATGTAGAACATTACAAAGGCAAACCTGTCCATGTTGTATATGAACTGCTCGGCGAATGCAGAAAGCTCGCTGACAAGGCTCATGAACGTCTGTGCGCCGTCCTGATCACGGATGACAGAAGAGATGTTCCGGCCGACCTGTTCCATCACGGTGCAGATGTGGTCTATGTCTGCGAAGATCCCAAGTTCGCTGACTATTCCACCGATCTGTATACGAACGCTTTCGTGGAAATGGTCCATGAATTCCAGCCTTCCGCTGTTTTCGTCGGCGCTACCAACGATGGCCGTGACTTTGGCCCGCGTGTCGCTGCCAGAGTCAACACCGGTCTCTGCGCTGACTGCACCATCCTGGATATCGAAGAAAACGGCCTGATGCACTGGACCCGTCCTGCTGCAGGCGGTAACATCATGGCTACCATCCTCTGCAAGGAACATCGTCCTCAGATGGGTACCTGCCGTCCGAAGACTTTCAAGGCTCTGCCTCCTGATATGTCCCGTACGGGCGAAATCATCGAATACAAGGTCAAGAACCAGGTTGAAGACCGCGTAAAGGTCCTGAGAAGAGATCCTGTCGTGGTCGAAGGCGAAATGGCCATCGATGATGCTCCGTATGTCTGCTCCGGCGGCCGTGGCATGAAAGCCAAGGAAAACTTCAAGCTCCTGCAGGATCTGGCTCACGTAATCGGCGGTGCTGTCGGCGGCAGCCGTGCAGCAGTCGATGAAGGCTTCATCGGCCATCCGCGGCAAGTTGGTCAGTCCGGTAAGACCGTTACCCCGAAGATTTACTTCGCCTGCGGTATTTCCGGTTCTGTACAGCACAAGGCCGGCATGAGCAAGTCCGATACCATTGTCTGCATCAACAAGGATCCGGATGCTCCTATGTTCGCGATTTCCCGTTACGGCATCGTCGGCGACGCTCTGAAGATCCTGCCGCTGCTGACTGCCAAGATCAAGGAATTCAAGGAATCCTGATTCCGGCAATAACTGAACACTGACAACTGAAGTCCGGGCGCTTTCTGCCCGGACTTTTACTCTTATACCTGATTGGCCGGGAAACAAAGGAGCCGCCGGCAGGTAAGCAAAGAGTCCCTGGCCTGGGCTCCATGATTTCCATAGAGAGGGAGTTGATGGTAGTGAAAAAAACAAAGATCATCTGCACGTTAGGTCCCGCCACGGATCATAAAGAAATCCTGGTCGATCTGATCCGCAGCGGCATGGATGTGGCACGGTTCAATTTTTCCCATGGTACCCATGAGGAGTGTGCCGGACGCATCAGTCTCCTGAAAGAGGCTGTGAAGGAAACCGGTCGGACCATCGGCTTCATGGGAGATACGAAGGGCCCGGAAATGAGGCTCGGCATCTTCAAAAACGGGAAAATCGTCCTGAAGCCGGGTCAGAGTTTCGTCCTGACAACGGAAAATATCGAAGGGACGGAGGAACGTTCCTATGTCAATTATTCGGAACTGCCGAAAGATATCCATGAAGGGGATATGATCCTGCTGAATGACGGCAAGCAGTCCCTGAAAGTGGATCGGCTGACGGACACGGAAATCTTTACGACGGTCGTGAGCGGCGGGGAAGTCTCTTCCCGCAAACGCGTGGCTGTGCCGGGTGCCATCCTTAAACTGCCCTTCATGTCCGAGGCCGATGTGTCCGATATCACGTTCGCGGCAGAGCAGGGCATGGATTATCTTGCGGCGTCCTTTGTGCGGAATGCCGACGATGTCATGCAGATCAAACGTCTTTTGGAAAAACTCCATTCCTCCATGGGGATCATTGCCAAGATCGAAAACCAGGAAGGCGTGGACAATATCGATGATATCATCGAAGTGGCGGACGGCGTCATGATCGCGCGGGGCGACCTGGGTGTCGAGATCCCGATGGAGGATGTGCCGGTGGTCCAGAAGGAAATCATCGCCAAATGCAACGCGGCCGGCAAACCGGTGGTCACAGCCACGCAGATGCTGGAAAGCATGATCACGAATTACCGGGCGACCCGTGCAGAGGCAAACGATGTAGCCAATGCCATCTTTGACGGGACTGATGTCATCATGCTGAGCGGTGAAACGGCGTCGGGGGCTTACCCGCGGGAAGCCGTCCAAACCATGGCCCGTATTGCCGAGCGCACGGAGCAGGCCCTGGACTACATCAATGTATTCAAGCACAAGGGAATCACAGAGCGCATCCAGACGACGGATGCCATCAGCCATGCCACTGTGCAGATCGCGACGGAGCTGGACGCCAACGTCATCCTTTCCATTACGGAATCGGGCTACACTGCCCGGATGGTGGCAAAGTACCGTCCCCATGCACAGGTCGTGGCAGTTTCTTCCCTGCCGGAGACGCTGCGCCGCATGACCCTTTACTGGGGTGTGACGCCGCTTTACGGGCCCAATGAACCGAATACGGATAAACTGATCGATTCGGCCATGACTGCGGCACAGAATGCAGGACTGGTCAGGAAAGGGGATTCCGTCGTCGTGACAGCGGGCAAGGATGTCGGCAAAGTCGGGAGTACCAATCTGATACAGGTGATCAATGTGGGCCATCAAATCGTCAAGGGCTTGGGCATCGGAAAACGCGCGGTCAGCGGACCGGTCTGCAAGATCCGTACCAAAGAGGATTTAAAGAAGCTGAAACCGGGTATGATCATCGTGGTTTCAGCTCTGGAAAACGAAATGGGTGCCGTGGCTTCGCAGGCTTCCGGCATCATCGCTGAAGAAGGCGGATTCACGTCCTCGGCCGCCATCATCGGCATCAACTGCGGCATCCCTGTCGTGGTCGGCGCAAACGGTGCCATGGATAAACTGGAGGACGGAGACGTGGTCACGCTGGACGTCGAGGCCGGAGCGGTCTACGCAGGCAAGATCAACGTCAAGTAAGTACGTTCCCGCTGACGGGACGCTGTGGCGGATCCCGCTCATCCGGAGAAATGAACAGGCAGCAGCCCTTGTGCGAAGCACTGCACAGGGGCTGTTTTCTTGTGCCGGCGGGGGACGGATCCGTGCTTCGGCAGCAGATCCCGGACAGACTTTGCAGAAAGTGGAAACGGGGATGTAACAGGCAGTTTCCTGTTTTCCGCGTTTTTGTATATAATCTATGTCTTTTTTGCGGGAGTTGCCGGCGAGAACTTTCCCCTCTCCGGCAGCCGTGGTAGACTATAGGGGAGTATCCGGGGAAAATTGCACTGGATCATCATGGAGGGCGTGGGAAATCCCTGCGTCCGGAGGAGGTCTGTCAATGTTTTGCATGAAGTGTGGTACGAAACTGCCGGACGATGCGAAGTTTTGTTATAAATGCGGTGCCAGGGTGCCCGCCGCGGCAGCTGGCGGCGCAGCGGAGCCGGAAGCGGTTCCGGAGCAGGACGGTCCGGCCCTGCCGGCGGAAGCACAGGCTCCGGCGGAGACAGCTCAGGCCCCGCAAGAGGCCGCGGCAGTTCCCGCCCCGGCGGAAGAAAATCTGCCGGATGTGCCGGGCAGCCATGCGGTCATCCTTGCCAAATATCATATCGATTTTCCACGCCCCCTGGCGCTGCGGCGGCAGCTGTGGGCTCCGTTCAACCGGGAGGGGGAGCGCCAGTACCGTCTGGTCTATCACTCTATAAAGGAACATTTTTCATCACAGGCTTATACGGAACCGTCCGAGCTGATGAAGGATCTGACCGCCCTTATCTTTGACGCCTGCAATCCCTCCTTCGATGCGGCGGTGGAAACATTGATCGATCACGGCGTCGATGTCGTAAGCAAGGATAACCTCGTCGACGAAATCTTTAAACAGTACCAAAAAACGGATCTGTTCAAAGGGGTTTTGGAAGATGAAAGGGCGATCGCCCGGTACCTGCAGCAGCTCGGTGAAGAAAAAGAAATGAACAAGGCTCACTGGCAGGGCGGCGGTTTCGGTATTACCGGTGCCATTACGGGCGCGGTCAAAGCAGGCATGCTCAATATGGCGCAGGATGGACTGAGTTCCCTGGGACGGGCCATTACGGGCAATACGTACAGCGGACGGGCCCAGAAGTTCATCCGGCAGCGCCTGGACCGCCGCAATTATGCCAATATGGGGGCCAACATCGCGGAGAGTATCATCTCCGTCTGGCTGGTCAATATCCTTATGCGGACCCTTGTGAACAATCACAAGCTGCCGCCGTTCGCTTTCCAGACCCAAGAAGTCAAAAACCGCCTGGACAATATTAAGGCCATGGTGGAAAAGGGCCGGTACAGCAAAGATACGGCGATGCAGGCGCTTTGTGACAGTCTTGCCCAGACGGGGGACAGTGCTGCCGTCTATCGGGCCATGGCCGAACTGGAACCGGAAGCGATACCGGATATTTTGCAAGTCGCTGATTCAGAAGGCGCAGCACTTTCGCTGGCAGGGACTTTCTGGAACCAGCTCCATCAGTCAGGCAGTCTTGCATTCCCCGACTGGGTCCAGTGTTTTGGTTTCGATGAGGGGTACGCGATCAGATCTTCCGCGGAAATGGCAGCTTTGCGGTATCTTATGAAAGAGTATCCGGAAGGGTATGATGAAAACCGGATCATCCTGATCAATGCCAGCAATCTGACCATTCCGTTTTACGAGGATCTGGAGCATGTTTCGTATTACGGGTTCGGCGAGGATCTGCAGTTTTCCTGTGCGAGCACGGAACCGATCGATTTTGCAGCCGGACAGATCCGCTTTTACCATATCTGTTTTGCACCCCCTTATGCGGATGTGGCAGCATCTCAGGTGGAAAACTTCAAAGCGGATGCACGGAAAGCCCAGGATCAGGGCAATCTGAAACAGGCGGCAGCCTCTTACCAGGCCGCAGCGGACATGGGGGATACGGAAGCCATGTACAGGCTGGGACTCGCCTTCCGGGATCTTGATGAATATGAAGAGGCCTGCAAATGGCTGACGATCGCAGCAGAACTGGGAGAAACCCGTGCTGCCTGGGAGTTCTACCAGATGAATGCCGAAAAGGGCATCATGTTCTATAACTACCTTCTCAGGGCAGCCGAAGGAGAGAACGGAAAGGCCTGCCTGAAGGCGGGCGAGATGTATGAGACAGGGACGGGCGCGAAAGACGGAAAGGATTTCGGCAAGGCTGCGGAATATTATGCCAAAGCGGCGGCTCTCGGCGAGCCGGGCGCAGAGGAAGCGCTGGAACGGGCAAAAAAAGCGGCCCATACGCCCGAATTCCAGCAGATCCTTTTTAAGAACTATCAAAAATACAAGGAAAGTGACGAAACGAAGGCGCTGGACTATCTCCGCCGCAGTGCGTCTCTCGGCTGTGAAGAGGCCCGCAGGGTACTCTCAGACTGGGACCTTGCAAAAGCAGGTGAGCTTCGGAAGGACGAAAAATCTGACTGGCCGGCGGTCTGTGACCTGTATGAGGAGGCTGCGGACTGCGGCAGCATGGAAGGCTGCTATGAGCTTGCCCTTTTAAAAGAAAGCGGGAAAGGCACCGATGCCGATCCGGAAGGCGCGGCGAAACTCATCCTCAAAGCCGCTCAGGGAGGTTATGGACCGGCCTGCGTCAGGGCCGGTGAGGACGAGACAAAAGCGGGCCATGCCGAAGCCGCGTTCGAATGGTATCAGAAGGGTGTCGAAGCGGGCGAGCCCCGGGCCTTCCTGCAGGCCGGCCTGTGTTATGAAACAGGGGAGGGCTGCGCAAAGGATCTGGAAAAGGCCAGAGATCAGCTGAGCAAAGCATTGGAACTGGACGTGGCTGAAGCCCGGGAGCCCCTGCAGCGGGTCAATATGGCCCTGGGAGATGAACTCCGGGTAAGTGGCCGCTGTGATGAGGCACTGGCGTGTTATGAAGCCGTGGCAAAAGAAGAGAAAAATGCCGAAGCCATGCTGAAGGCGGCTGCCCTGCGGGGTAATAAGGATCTGGACAGCTGTTATGATTATGTCCGGGCCATGGCCTGGTATGACCTTGCATCCACCATCCAGCCCGCAACGGAAGAAACGAAGGCCGCACGCATCTGCCTGAAGGCTTCCGGAAGTTACGCGGAAAGCCTGGCGTATCTGAAGTGCAAGTATGGTACGGCACTGAAGGGCAGCCATTACCATCTGGGGGATGATATTTCAGACGGACTCCTCGATAATGCCATGAAAGCATATGGCAGCCGGCTGGGAGTGGACCGTTCCGAAGTCTTCCTTGTCTGTGATGCCAGCAATGCGCTTTTGTGGGGCAAGGGTAAGAAAGGGTTCATCCTGACGGAAGATGGGGATGTGTATACCTCTCAGGGAGAAACCGCGTCCCTGGACGATTTCTGCAGGGTCTCCATTGATTCAGCCCATGCCCTCAAAAGCGATACAGGATTTATTTTCTGTGTATTTGAAAAAGATGACTGCGGCAGCCTGGACGAACATTTCGCTTCCTGGCTGTCAGAAGAAGCCATCCTGACGCAGGAGGAATCCGATCTTGCAGAGGCCCGGGGTGTCTTTGCCGATGAGGAAGACGGGACTGAGCCGGAAACTAGGGACACCGGAGAAAGTGCAGAAACGGAGGATGCGGACAATGCGGCTGCTGCTGAGGCGGCAGAAGCCGGAACTGATTCCGGAAATCCGCCTGCCGCTGAAGTTGAGCCGAAAGTCCAGGCAGCCCCGCCTGCCGCTGAAGCTGAGCCTGAAGTCCAGACAGCCCCGGCAGCCGGACCGGCCGGACGTTTCTGTCCCCGCTGCGGCGCCCCGGTCAAACCGGATGCCCGCTTCTGCACCAGCTGCGGCATGGCTCTTACGGATGCGGCAGTTCCGGCTGCTCCGGCTGCAGAGCCGGCCGCTTCAGGCGGATCCGGCCGGGAGGCACTCCTTGCTTTTACGCAGCAGCTGGCCCGGCAGCTGGACGGCTCGCATACCTACCTGTACTGTGCCCCGGAGATCCCGTCCAAAAAGCTCGCCAACGCGCTGTCGAGCTATGCCGCAGTCTATGCCGTGGATCCGCAGGATATCCTTGTCCTCTGCGACAAGACGATAACGGGAACCGGCCGTGACGGTTTCCTCCTGACGTGGAATGCGCTGATTTCGTCCGAAAATGGCTCCTTTGCTCTGAAAGATATCAAAGAGCTGGAACCATCCACCAGCATATGGACGGGAAAAATCACGCTGCAGCCCGGGAACAGGACATTCATTTCAATCGCTCCGGATAAGGAACTGACGGCTTTCTGCGAGGGGATGAACAAGCTCCTGAAGGGCTGAACATAACCAAACAGCAAAGTATTACAGCGAGGCCCTCCGGTCCCAAAAGGACCGGAGGGCCTCATGCGCACTGCGGCAGCCTGTTACCGGCTGATCTTCACGCGGTTGCGGATATCTTCTTTTTCTTTTGCACCAGGTTCTTCCACGATGCCGCCAAAAGGCATTTCGGCGACGAGTTTCCAGTCTTCCGGCACGTCAAAGAGTTCGCGGACAGCCGCATCGATGACGGGATTGTAATGCTGCAGGCTTGCTCCGATGCCGAGCTCGCGGAGCGCTGTCCAGATTGTGAACTGGAGCATGGCGTTTGCGTGGTTCGCCCAGAGCGGGAAATTCTCTGCATAGCGGGGGAACTTCTCCTGCAGGCCCCTGACCGTCGCCGTGTCATAGAAGTAAAGGACCGTGCCGGCTCCGGCTTTGAAACTGTCGATTTTGTCACGGGGCACTTTGCCGCCGAAGACATCGTAAATCGTATCCCACAGCTGGTCCTGACGGCTGCCGAGTGCCACGACGACCCGGGCGCTTTTCATATTGAAAGCATCGGGCACGAGTTCCGTGACCTCTTCGATCGTGCGGATGACTTCGTCTTCCGGCACGGGGATTTCTTTCCGGATGGCATAATAGGTCCTGCGTTTGGCAATCGATTCAAGAATCGTCATGATACTACCTCCTGATGGAATCAGTTTTATGATTGTACGATAAGAAGAGGGGCTTTCACTGCCGCTCTCTGCGGCCTGTGCGGGGCAACTGTCCAATCCGCGCGGCCCGACCCGGTTTCAGTCCTTGAAGAATTCGATGATCTTATGGATGGCCAGTGCCATATGCTGCGGATTCTGGAAGGGATGGTTCGCTCCTTCGACGGGGACGAATTCGATGACATTGTCCTCGGCAAACTTCCAGGGCAGTTCGATGGGGATCCATTCATCCTTTGTTCCGTGGAGGATCAGGATATCATCCGCATAGTCGAAGTATTCATGCTTCCGCACATCGAATGCCTTAAGCGAATCGAGGAAATGCCGGTCGATCTTCATCTTGCGGTCGAAGCCGACCAGGATCTCTTTGCCTTTTTCCAGATCGCGCCTGCCCACAGCGTCGATATGGTTGGACATGGATTCATACATATTGATGCCGGCGCTGCGGAGAGCGATCTTGCGGAAAGGATTTCCCCGCTCGATGATATAGCGCAGGACCAGATAGGCACCAAAACTGGTGGAGTAGTTATAGAGCCGTTCCGCCTTGAGCTCCGTCCTGGCGTAGTCAGTGACGATGCCCAGATCATCCAGACAGTCCTCCACTGTCAGTTTCTTGCGGGCATCTTCGCCGTGCGCGGGCCAGTCGAAGGCAAGCACAGCCCAGTGCTTGTACTTGCCCAGGAGATGCTCGGCAAAACTGGTCGTACCGGCCGTGTCCTTGCTGCTGCCGAAACCGTGGGTGACGATGACGACGTCGGAGAATGTACGGGCTGTTTTTTCTGAATCGCTGCAGAAAAAGCGGCAGCGGATACTGCAGCCTTTTTCATTGATTTGAAGTTTCTTTTCCATGCTGATCTTCCTTATGATGTCAAAATGATGGTACAGCGATAGTATAGTGCAGGAGCGGCGCCGGTGCAAGGGAACTTCTGCCCGGCACAGGGCTCCTTCCTCACATCCGTTCGATGGCATGCAGCAGTTCTGTCCGGCTCCTCACTTTGAAGCGCTGGTAGAGCTGGCTCAGATGTTTTTTGATCGTGATTTCAGCCACGCAGCATTCCTCGGCGATCTCCCTGTTGGTCCGGCCTTCCCTGACGCGGCGGATGATGAGCTGTTCCCGCGGGGTGAGTTCATCTTCTTTCAGGCTGGGACCCGCGGCAGGTGTCAGGGAATAGGAAAGGACTGTCTTTACGAAGGGGGCATATTTCTCCTGCCGCGCCGCTTTGCCAAGGAGCTCTTTCAGCAGGAACCCGTGCTCTGCCAGAGGAAGATAGAGATCATCCGCTTTTGCTTCGTCGAGGATGCGGCAGAGAGATTTCAGGGCCCGGTCCTCATTTCCCGTGCGGTCGAGGGCGATGACGTGCATGACGGCATCATAGATCTTGTACATCTGGGACGAGTCCGGCGAGGGAATGCCTTCCTGGGGCACCGTTGCCGGGAGCACGAGATGGTATTTGTGCATGGAAAGGAGGAGGCGGTGACGGGTGGAAAAACGCATGGGCTGGAGGCTTGGAAAGTCCTGCAGGCTGTTCAGGTGCTTCATGGCCCGTTCCAGCGAAGGCGAAGACTGTTCCAGGAGACTCCGGATAAAGATCCCCGCAAGGTTGAGATCCACCTGCATCAGGGCATTGGTGATCCTGCTGCGGAGTTTTTTGTAGTGGATCTTCCAGTCCGGGAATCGGTCTTTCTTGTTCTGCAGCAGCATGATGCGGGGCACGATGAAAAGGGCTGTGACAGCTCTTTCCTGCTCATCCAGGCTCCGGCAGGGGGCTGCCAGGAAATTCGTAAAGATTTCTTCCGCGGCCTCGAGCTTTCCCTGCAGATACAGGCATTCGGCGGCAGCACAGGACTGCCACAGGGAACCGTCGCAGGCTTCGATGGTCTGTCCGCAGATGTCATAGATCCGCTGCAGCTGCCCGGTATTGCGGAGAAGGGAACCCGCCCGGCGGTAATACAGCACAAGCTGGCCCGATACGCCCCGATGGAGGCCCTCGAAATAGTCCCGGGGCAGTTTCAGGCGGTGTTTCCTGCAGCAGAGGAAAAAGCGTTCGAAAGCCGGCAGCATGAGGTCAAGGCTGGGCAGACTGTCCAGCGCTTCCAGAAAGTGCAGTGCCGCTTCTTCCCGGGGCTGGACCTGCCAGCCGTCAGGCATGGAGGCAAGGAGGATCTCCCGTTCTTCCCGTGCCTGCCGGGGAGAGGCCAGGAGACCGATTGCGAGGAGCAGCAGGCAGCAGCCTTCGAAACCGGCTCGCTTATCCTCGGGTGTGGCGGCATGGAGCAGCTGGCTGAGCCGGGCGGGGGACTCCTTGTATAAGATGGCGAGGCCGCCCTGCCTGGCGGCCTCGAAGGCGAGTGCCGGGAGCCCTGCTTTCCGGGCCAGGGAAAATGCCAGATCGGGACTGCCGTGCTGCAGTCCCCAGCGGGCCGCCCGGGCGCAGGCTTTTTTCTGCCAGTCCAGGGGCCCTTCCTGGAATTTTCCCTGCAGGTATTCCCGGAAGACCGGGTGGAAGACATACACCCCGTCTTTTGGTTCATATACACAAAAAGGATTCCGTTCGATCTGGAGTTTCAGGTTTGCCAGGATCTTCGGATCGGAAGCAAAAAATTCTGCCAGGCTGCGGGAAAATTTCGGAAAGAGGGACAGCAGGATGCAGACCTCTTTTTCTTTTTCCGGGAGAGGACTGAATACCTGCCGGATGAGCCGGAATAAGATTGATTTGTCCTGCGGCGTGAATGCTGCAGGATCCAGGGATTTCAGCCTGTGGAAATTGTGCAGGCCTTTGCTGAGCGCAAAAAGCTCCTTTTCCCCAAGGGCTTCATAGGCGATGGAATGGTTTACGTAAACGATTTCCCATGCGGCGTCAGCCTTCTTTCGAAAGATAAAGGCGCAGCGCTGATAGGCCTGCAGGTACAGCTTGAAGGAAGGATCCGTCGCCATGAGGGAACTGATCTGGACAAGCCAAAGGGAATCTGAAAGCGGACGGGCGAGCTCATGGATATGGCTCATGCGGCAGGGAATCAGCTGATCCTGACCGGCCCGGAAGATTGCCGAAACCGTTTCCCGGCCTTCGGCTTCCATATCCTGCCCCGCTCCGAGCCAGGTCACGTCGGGTGCGAGCAGTGAGAGAAACAGAGAAGGATCCGCCTGCTCCACATAGGCCCGGAGAACCGCAAGGCCCAGGCGGAGCAGGCTGTCTTTACAGTCTGCCATAAAGCCTCCTTTGCTGCTGCCGGCAGCTGTGTCTGAAAAGGTAATGGATTACAGGTTCCGTGTTCCGCTGTCATCCCGCGCAGGTCGTGCAATTCTTCGTGGCGGGCAGAAGCAGTTTCCACAGACAGCCTTCAAGCAGGACTCCTTCGCGGGGATCCGTGCCGGCGTCCAGCGTTGCCTGGATGACATAACTCAGGAAATCAGCGGCCCCCTGGACACACTGGTTCAGATCCTTTCCCTTGAGCAGGTATCCTGCCAGGGTGCTCGTAAAGATGTCGCCCGTACCGCAGGTGCCGAAGGGCAGCCTGTCCACGCGGTAGGATTCAGGGAATCCCTGGGAGGCTTCCATGCTGGTAATCGAGATATGCTGCGCGTCGCAGGGAACACTGGTGATGACAACAGCTTTGGGACCCAGAGCGAGGAGTTTCTCACAGACCGTATCGAGCTGGTCCTCCGTGGGCGGGGCCGGAGCATAGGGCGTATCCGTCAGCAGGCAGGCTTCCGTGTAATTGGGTGTGATGACGGTGGCACGGGCTGCCAGCTTTTTCATGGCAGCGACCATGGTGCTGTCAAAAACGGGATACAGTTTTCCGTCATCGCCCATGGCAGGATCGACGATGATGGTTTTGCCTTTGCCGCCGAAACGGTCAAAGCACCGGGCCACGCTCTCTGCCTGGGCAGCGTTTGCCAGAAAACCGCTGTAGATGGCGTCAAAGGACAACTGCAGCTCTTCCCATTTCTGCATGTACGCTGCCATCTGCTGCGTCAGGTCCTCACTTGCAAAGGTGCCGTACGTCAGGTTGTTGCTGTAGAGCGCTGTCGGGAAGGGACAGACTTGATGCCCCATGGCAGAGAGCACGGGCACCGCTGCCGTCAGGGAGCAGCGGCCGAAAGAACAGAGATCATGGATGGCCAAAACGCGTTTTATTTTCATAGAAAGCATCTCCTTGCCAGTGGATTTCCGGATCAGGCAGCGCTGATCCGCCGTACTGTTATTGTACCGTGCCGCCGCCCGATGTCAAACACACATTTGCAGGAATTTGTCCCCGAACTGTGTCTTTTTTGTTCACTTCCTGCATCCTGCCCCGTTTGCAGCAGTCAGGCAGATTTCTGAAAAATCACTTTGCAAAGGCCGCAGGAAGCCTATATAATAAAAAGGTACGTAAAATCTGAGGAAGCACTGGTAGGATTGATAGTTCAGATTTTGCTTTTGAACGGAAGGAAAACAAAGATCCGTTTCACGGGATCCGAGGGGGAAGGAGAGAAGCATCTCTGCGCCTTATTCCGGGAGGAGTCTGTTTTCCGCATCAGAGCTTCCCTGTAAAGGGAGTGTTTTTTTTGTCCATTCAGTTTTTCATCGTCCTGTTGTACATTGTCCTGCTCTTTGGGGTGTCGTTCCATATGAAGCGGAGAGCGGACAAGAACCCGGCGGAATACCTTTTCGCCGGACGGAAATTCGGGCCCTGCCTCGTCGCCTTTGCCATTACGGGGATGGCCGTCGGTGCGGCATCCACGGTGGGGGTCGCTGAAAGTGCCACGAAAATCGGCATGGCCGCGGGCTGGTACAATGCAGCCTGGTCCATCGGCGCCATCATCATGGGACTCGTCGCTGCCGGCAAGTACCGCAGCCTCAACTGCACGACCGTGCCGGAGCTTTTTGAGCGCTCCTATGATAAAAAAGCACGCATCATCAGTGTCATCGGCCTTTCCATCATCATGATCTGCATCACGTCCCTGCAGTACGTTGCGGGAGGTTCCATCCTTTCGGCGCTGCTGCCGGATATCTTCACCATGCGTTCCGGCATGATCACGAGTGCCGTCGTCTTCATCGGCATTACGGCCATCGGCGGCCTGTGGTCGAGCGGTGTCTCGAATCTGGTGAGTGTCTCCATCATCTATCTGGGCCTGATCTATTCCGTGGTTCGTGTCCTTGCCCGGGACGGCGGCCTTGCCGGAATCGCAGCCAGACTTCCGGCTGTGCCCGGACTTGACTGGATGAGCCCCTTCAGCGGGCTGACGGCGGCCATGATGCTCGGCTGGGTCATCGTCATGACCACCCAGGCCATTACGGCGCAGGGCCCGGTGCAGATCGCCTGCGGCGCCCGGGATGTCCAGTCGGCCCGGAAAGGCTTTGTCCTTGGGGGCATACTGATCTTCCCGATCGGTTTTCTGTCGGCAATCCTCGGCCTGGCGGCTCTGGCAGAATTCCCCGATATCAATCCGACGAAGGCTCTGCCGCAGATCGTGATGAGCCTCGACCCATTTGCATCAGGCCTTACCCTGGCCGCCCTGTGGGCTGCGGATGTATCGACAGCGTGCACGATCCTGCTCGGAGCGGGGACCCTCGTCTCCCAGGATATCTACAAACGGTTCATCAATCCCGGCATTTCCGAAGAGGCTTATGTCAAGGCCAACCGCCGCATCATCTTCGTCATCGGGATCATTACCCTGTGGATGGCCTTCAACATGGTGGGCATCGTCCGGATGATGATGATCGGACTCAGCCTGACGACGGCCTTCACACTGGTGTTCCTCTGCACCATGTTCGCGCCCGGACTGTGCCGGAAAAACACGGCCTTCTGGACGACGCTCGTGGGGATCCTCGGCCTTGTCGTGTGGACCTTCGTGCCGGCAGTCCGTATCTTCCCGCATGTGATTTATTTTGAATGGCTGATCTGTATCATTACCCTGCTGATCGTGAGAGCAATCGACAAGGAGCCGATCAGGCAGCCGACCTTGAAAAAAGCAGAATAACGGCATGGATCGCGGGGTGGGAAACGTTCTGTTTCCTGCCCCGGATTTTTTTGCCCTTGCGGAGGAATGGAATCCGTATCCGGATGCTATTCGGGAAGAGGATGGAAATGCACGGGGAACGGCCTTTCCTGCAGGAGAGAACGGATCCCTGTTTTTTTGCTTTATCCGGCACCGGGGAAAGGAGCGGGGATGACAGGCAAAGCGCCCGGTTTTCCGGGTGCGCTGCAGGGAAAAGCTTTTTCCGGTGCGTAAGGCCGTCACCTGCTGCTGGGATGCAAAAAAAGCTGCGTGTCCGTACCCCTCGTCCGCAGCACGGATCCGGGATACAGATACGCAGCCTTTTCTGTTTTTCTCAGGGCAGGAGGCCTCTTGCCTTTCCCTTTTTGATGAAATAATGGAGGATTTCGGCGGCAATGTAGGAAATGACCACGAGCAGCGCGTAAAAAAGCGGCATGGGGAAGCGGTCAAAAGGCATGATATATTTGATGATGACCGCATACAGCATATCCAGGAAGAACGGATGGATCAGATAGATCAGGAAGGAGCGGTCGGAGATGCGCTCCAGTACGGGCAGATCGCCCTTTTTGTATTTTTCCAGGATGCAGCTGAAGAAGAGCACCGAAGCTATGGTGTAGACAAGGCCCGGCGTACTCAGCTGCTGCAGCGCGTTCGTCGTGTCTTCAAGAGGCATCCTGTGCACCAGGACCCAGCGGTAGAAGATCGCTGTATTGACTGACGCGGAGGCAAGGAAGCACAGCGTGAGCAGTTTCCGGTGCCGCCGGATGAGCGTAAGGAAAGAAGCGTAATGGCGTGCGATGACGCCGCCCAGCATAAAGACGAAGAGATAGAAAAAGACGAAGTAATTCAGGCGGTACTGCAGGAGATCATAGAGCCAGTGGGCATTCACCACCCAGTCCGGATAGGCCCAGAAATGGGCACTTGCCCGGTAGAGCCAGAGCTGCAGCACAAAGAGCACCGCCAGCGAAATCCGGAGCCCGGCCCGTTCCATCAGGGCCATGAGCCTGCGCCACAGCGGGAAGAGCAGATAGAACCACATGAGGATGACGAGAAAATAGATGTGGTATTTGCCCAGCCCGAAGAAAAGGGTAAAGAGGACATGTTTAGGGTACCACCATCCCGGATCGGGCGCGAGCATATTGTTGTGGAACATGTAACACAGGGAGACCACGATGTACGGGAGACCGATGCTGAAGAATCTTTTTTTGACAAAGGGCAGATACGGCAGCGGTTCCTCCAGGGAATACCGGTAGAACAGACCGTAGCCGGAAATCAGGAAAAATGTGGGGACACTGTAGCGGCTCAGGACTTCACACAGAAGATAGAGCCAGTAATAGGGTGTTCCGGATTCCATCACAAGGTCGCCCACGTGGATGGCGATGACGCCGAGCATCGAAATGCCGCGCAGGTTGTCGAAAATGGCGTTGCGTTCCTTCATTGATGAAGCTCCTTTTTCTTGTAAGAATTCGTTAGATATTATATTATGGATTCCAAAGATTGAAAAGGAATATGCTCCGCCGGAGGAACAGCCGGCATTTGCCGGAAAGGAGGATCCCATGTCCCATACACTTACCCGGGCGGCACTGCTCCTGGCGGCAGCCCTGTGCATCCAGCAGCTCCGTGTCGTCCTGCCCCTGCCCGTCATCCTGATGACGCTGCTCATCGGTACGGGGGTCAATACGGTCCTTATCCTGGCCGCCGCCACGACGAGCCGGAAGGCATGCCTTGTCATGAATCTGGCCCTGCCCTGTGTGGCGTTCCTGCAGGGCCATATACCACTTTTCATGCTTCCCGTCATTTTCGCCGGCAATGCGGTCTACACTTTCGGGTATGTTCCGGAGGAGCCGCTGAGGCGTTCCGTGCTGCGTGCGCCTGTTGTCAAGACGGCCGTGATGGTCTGTCTGCTTTTCCTGATCGGCCATGCGGTCATGGGGATGCCGGGACGGGCACTCGTCCGCATGGCTGTTCCTTTTGGCATCGTGCAGTGGAGCGTGGGGACTGCGGGCGTCCTTCTTTCCCATACGCTTCTTAAGCGGACGGGATTTTGTCAAAAAAGTGACAAAAAGATAAATAAAAAATAAATGAAAGTAGTATAATAGAGTGGAATTTCAGTAAAACCAGAGGAGCATAGCAGATGCAGATTATCGTTGTGGGCTGCGGCAAGGTTGGACGCAACATTGTCACCCAGCTGATCAAAGAAGATAATAATGTCACAGTCATCGACACCAATGCCGATCTTGTGCGGACGATGTCGACCAATTATGATGTCATGGGGATCGTCGGCAACGGTTCGAGCTTCAATATCCTGCGTGAGGCGGATCTGAAGCATACGGATATGCTGATCGCTGTGACGGAAAGTGATGAGGTCAATCTGTTGACCTGTGTCATCGCCAAACTGAACAACGAACGCTGCCATACGATTGCCCGGGTCAGGAGCCCGCACTATTCTGTGGAAAGCCATTATCTGCAGAAAGGCCTGAACCTGTCCATGATCATCAATCCGGAACTCGAGGCTGCCAAGGAGATGGCGCGGCTGCTGAACTTTCCGACGGCCATCGACATTTTCAGCTTTGCCAAGGACCGCATCGATATGCTGCGGTTCCGCGTGCCGAAGAATTCCCTCCTGATCGGGCGGTCCCTGCGGCAGGTGGGGCAGATGACGACGAACAATCTCCTGGTCTGCATCATCGAGCGCAACAGTGAAATCATCGTCCCGAACGGGGATACGGTCATTTCGAGCGGGGATATCCTGACCATCATTGCCATGCCCAACGATGTGGAGGAATTTTTCCGCAAGATCGGCGTCAAGACGAACAAGGCGGATAACGTCATGATCGTCGGCGGCGGGGCCACCTCTTATTATCTGGCCAAACTGCTCGTGACCCACGGCGTCAGCGTGACCATCATCGAAAAGGAGATGGCCCGCTGCGAGGAGCTCGTTTCCCTCCTGCCCGGCGTCACCGTGGACTGCGGCGACGGGACCGACAAGGATCTGCTCAACGAGGAGCATCTGGAGAACATGGACGGCTTCGTGGCCTGTACGGGCATCGACGAGGTCAATGCGATCCTGTCGCTCTACGTGATGAAAAAAATCAGACGCAAAGTGGTCACCAAGCTGAACCATGTGGATTTCAGCGATGTCATCGATTCCCTCCAGCTGGACAGCGTGGTCAATCCCAAGGAGCTGACAGCCCAGAAAATCGTGCAGTACGTCCGGGCTGCCGGCAACAGTATGGAGTCCAACGTGGAGACCCTCTACCGGCTCCTGAACGGCCGGGTCGAAGCGATGGAATTCTACATCGACAAAGATTCACTCATCATCGGTCAGAACCTGAATGATATGAAAATCAAGGACAATGTCATCATCGCGGGCATCCTGCGCAACGGCAAACTCATCATCCCCGGCGGACAGGATGAATTCAAGATCGGGGACACGGTCATTGTCGTGACGACCCATATCGGGTTCCATGATATCTATAATATTTTGAAGTAAGGGAGAGATATCCCTATGAATTACGCAGTCATTGTACGGATCCTGTCCTGGGTGCTCCGGACGGAGGGGCTGCTGATGCTGCTGCCCTGCCTGATTTCCCTGATCTTTGGGGAGAAGCAGGGAGCCGTCTATCTCATCCTGGGCGTGACGGCCATGGCAGCGGGCTGGCTGCTGTCCAGGAGAAAGATCACGAATGCAGCGATCTATCAGCGGGAAGGATTCGTAGCCGTCGGGCTTTCCTGGCTCGTCCTTTCGCTTTACGGGGCGCTGCCCTTTATGATCACGGGGGAGATCCCGAGCTACCTTGATGCAATTTTTGAAATCGTTTCAGGTTTTACGACGACGGGATCCTCCATCCTGCCGGACGTGGAAGCTCTGTCCCATACGTCCCTGTTCTGGCGGAGCTTTTCCCACTGGGTGGGCGGCATGGGCGTCCTCGTCTTCATCCTCATGCTGGTCCCGTCCAACAGCGGCGGGACCCAGATGAATCTGATGAAGGCAGAAAGCCCGGGACCGGATGTCAGCAAATTCGTGCCCCGTGTGCGAAATACGGCCATCGTGCTCTACCGCATCTATCTGGCCATGACGCTGCTGCAGATCCTCTGTCTGTCCATTTCAGGCATGAACTGGTTCCACAACCTGTGCATCACCTTCGGGACGGCCGGGACAGGGGGCTTTGGCATCCTGAACACGAGCTGTGCTGACTATACACCGGCCCAGCAGTGGATCATCACCTTCTTCATGATTGCCTTTGGCGTCAACTTCGGATTCTATTATCTTTTCCTGACCCGGGATTATACGGATGCCTTCCACATGGAAGAAGTAAGGGCTTACCTGGGGATCATCCTCTGTTCGGGCCTGGCCATTGCCTGGCAGATCCGGTCCCGCTTCTTCACGCTTGAGGAGGCGCTCCGGGCTGCTTTCTTCCAGGTGGGGAGCATCATGACGACGACGGGCTTTTCAACGGTCGACTTCGATCTCTGGCCGAGCTTTTCCAAATCCATCCTGGTCATGCTGATGGTTGTCGGGGCCTGTGCCGGCAGTACCGGCGGCGGGATCAAGGTGAGCCGGGTCGTGATCATCTGGAAGTCCATCAAGTTCGAACTCAGTCATCTGCTCCATCCCCATGGCGTCCAGAAGATCCGCATGGACGGCAAGATCATTGCCGGCAAGGTCCTCGATTCCATGTTCATCTATGTGGCCGCCTATTTCCTGATCTTCGGGCTCTCCGTCCTCATCGTGAGCCTGGACAATTTCAGCTTTACGACGAATTTCACGGCCGTGGCCGCTACGCTCAACAACATCGGACCGGGTCTCGACGCCGTCGGTCCGGCACGGAATTATGCAAATTACGGCATCCTGTCGAAGATCGTGCTGATCTTCGATATGCTGGCGGGCCGGCTTGAGCTGCTGCCGATCCTGATCCTGTTCTATCCCAAGACCTGGTGCGACAGGACCTGAGACGGCGGCTGCGGACATGCCGCGGTCCTGCAGGCGGGGTGCTGCACGGAAACGTGCGGTGCCCGCTTTTTCTTTTCGGAAGGAGGAATCCCATGACGGATCAAAGCGTAAAGGAATGGACCGATGTGCTGATCGGGGAAGTGGAGAAACTGGGCTTTCCCCGTGAATTCGGCGCGCTGCTTGCGGCAAGCCTGGGAACGGAAAGCACTATCCGCCGCCTCGCCCTCTACGTGGCCCATAATCAGCCCGGTTCGGCGGAAGACATCGCCGATGAGATGCTGGCGATCCGCGACGACAGGGATCACTGGCAGGAGAAGAAACAGGCGGAGTACTATAACCGGAAAGTCACAGAATGGCAGAACCGGAAAAGGGAGCCCGAGGGGGAAGGAGAGGACGGCTGAAACAGCGGCGCGCCGCTGCTGCAGGTTCCGTTTGCGGGAAATGCTCTGCGCGGCGCCGCCCGGCGTACCGGAATATGTGAAATTTTATTGACAAAACAGCTGTTATTGCCTATGATATATAACATATTAAAATAGTATGAAATATGAGGGAGGAAGTCATTTATGAAATCCAAGAAACTGGCACTGGTCCTGGCCGGTCTGCTGGGACTGTCGCTTCTGGCCGCCGGCTGCGGCGGGAGCCAAAAGAAAGAAGAAAGCAAGCCCGCTGCCAAGAAAGTCATCAAGATCGGCGCAACGGCCGGTCCGCATGCGGATGTGGTCCATGCCGTGGCCGATGAGGCAAAGAAGCAGGGCCTCAATGTGGAAGTCGTGGAATTCTCCGATTACATCACGCCGGATAAGGCTCTGGCCGACGGGGATCTGGATCTGAACAGCTATCAGCATGCTCCGTTCCTGGCAAACTTCTGCAAGCAGAACAAGGCTGACCTCGTTCCGATCGGCAACACGATCCTGATGCGGATGGGCATCTACAGCAACAAAGTCCATGACGTGAAGGATATCCCTGAAGGGGCGACCGTAGCCATCCCGAACGACCCGACCAATGGCGGCCGCGGACTGGTGCTCCTTGAAAAAGCCGGCATCATCAAACTGAAAGAGGGTGTGGGCTTCAAGGCAACCACGGCGGACGTCGCGGAAAATCCGAAGCATCTGGTCTTCAAGGAACTGGAAGCAGCCCAGCTGCCGCGGAGCCTGAATGACGTGGATGTGGCCGTCATCACCATGAACTATGTGATGAGCTCCGGAATGGATGTGAAGAAGCAGGGCCTGTTCTGGGAAAAGGATGATGAACCGCTGGCGGTCATGGTCCTGGCTGCCCGTGCCAAGGATAAGGACAATCCGGAATATAAGAAGATCGCCGAACTCTTCCATTCCGATGCCGTGAAGAAATTCATCGAAGAAAAATTCAAAGGAACCATCGTTCCGGCAAAATAAGAGTGCTGTGAGGAGCTGTGGGAAAATGAGCAGTCGGTCATTTTTCCACAGCTTCTTTTTATTTTTTTATCTTACGGACCAGGGGCTCCAGCCCGGCCGGAAGGATGGATCCCGCGGCAGGGGAAGGAAATCCGCACCGCTTAGAGCCCAACAGCCACGAAGCATCAAAGTATCAAAGGAAAAAGTGCAGCCGCCGCGGTCCGGAAAGACCGGCCCCGATGGGCATAATACGGTGGCTGCACCTTTTGTTTTTGCGGGCTGTTTTCAGGGAAAAATGCCTTTCCCTCCCTGAAAACAGCCTTTCACACCAGAATTTGCCCCTTTTCAGTCTGACTGCTGCAAAATAGGGAGCAGAAGGGCGTGATCTTATCCGGCTGCCCGGGCCCGGCGCCGGGATGGATCTGCCTTTGCTGCAGAAATGCTGATCCAGCATCCAGTCAGTGTTTCTCCGGGCGGGAACGGTTCCGCCCGGGACGGGAACGGCGGCAGCCTGCAGAGGCACAGGCCGTACGGAGGAAGGAGGGAACATCACGCAGGAATTCCTGTATAAGGCGGGCAGCCGGGAAGGACCGGCTGAAGAGGGGACACTCTATGCGGAAAGCCGCGAGGAAGCGGGGCTTACCCTGCTGAAGCAGTATGAAAGGATATACCGGCTGGAGACCGTTCGGAGATTTTTCCCTGCCCGCCGCCGCAAACTGAATGATTTTGACAGAGAGACTTTTTTTCATCAGATGGGACTGCTCCTGAAGAGCAGGATCCCCATCCTCAGGGTCCTTCAGCTCATGGGGTCAGGGCATGCCGCCGGGACGGCTCTTCTGTGCCGGTCCATGGCGGCGGAACTGGCCCGGGGGATGGCGCTTTCCCAATCATTTGCGCGCCACCGGGAGGAAGTGGGAGATCTGGCCTGCAGCCTCGCTGCGGCCGGAGAAAAAAGCGGTCAGGTCGGAACTGTGCTGGAAGCACTGGCGGATTCGTACCGTCAGCGCCGGAAAGTCCGCAGGAATCTGATCTCGGCCTGCCTGTATCCGGCGCTGCTCCTTGTCCTGGGAACAGGGGTCAGCCTGTGTTTTGTCCAGGGCATCCTGCCCGTTTTTGCTGACCTCTACGGGACACTGAAGATGCCCGTGCCCCTTGCCATGCGTATGCTGCTGCAGGCGGCAGCCTGGGCCCGTCAGGCCCCGGCGGCTTTTGGCATGCTCCTTGCGCTGCCTGTTGTCTTTGCGGGCATCCTCCTGCGGACGCGGGGACTGCGTGTGTTCTGCCTGGGACCGCTGCGCCGGCTGTACGGTGCTTACTGGGAGATCCGTTTTACTTCCCTTCTCGCTCTTTTGCTGAGAAGCGGCCTCACCGTGGACGAAGCGCTTGCCGAAGCGGGGAAGATCCTCCCCGAGGGCAGGCTCCGCCTGGCCGGGTCGCGGCTCAGCCAGGCCGTTTTCAAAGGCGAATCCCTGGCCCGGGCAGCGCAGCAGAACCCGGCCCTGTGCAGCCGTCTGACGGCAGAATTCATCGCCATCGGAGAAGCGAGCGGTCAGCTGGCGTCCATGCTGCATGAAGTCTCTCAGCTCCACCGGCAGGAATTCCAGGACGGACTGAAACGGATCAGGACATTTCTTGAACCGGCACTCCTCCTGCTCCTGGCCGGCCTCTGCACCATCATGGTCTACCTGGTTCTCAGTCCCATGCTCCATCTGATGGATGGCTTACCTGTCTCAATTTGAAAAGGAGAATGATCAATGCTGAAAATCCAAACCTGCCCATCATCACACCCGATCTGCCGCAAGTCCCGGAAGTACCGGAAGAGCCGGGGTTTTACGCTCCTTGAGATCCTGATCGTCCTTGCCATCATCGGGGTCATGGCGGCAGCGCTCATCCCCAAGATCGAAAGCGCCATGAATAAATCCAGCGATACCCAGATCGTCATGAACCTGACGACACTTGACAGCGGAGCCCGCCTGTATGAGATGGAGCACGGCGAATCTCCCAAATCGATCGATGACCTGAAAGGCGGCAAATATGTACCGGATAAGAGCTATGCCGGGATCACCCTGGGCGAACCGAAGGACGGCCACTGTACCTTTACGGGCAAACTCAGCACGGGTGAAACCGTCAGCAGCGATGCCCTGGGCAAGACGGCCGCCGTAAAGCAAAGCGGTGAATAAGGACAAGACACGGTGCCGCGGCTTCGTGCTGGTGGAGGTGCTCCTGCTGCTTCTGGCGGCGGAGCTCCTCCTTTCTTTTGCCGGAGCCTTCTGTCCGGTCCTGCGGCAGCGGATGGAAACGCTGCGCCGTGAGTTTGCCTGCCAGTGTGTGTCCGGAGCGGTCCTTTCGGCTCAGGCCTGCTCCCTGGCCGGGAATGCGGATGCCTGCACAGTTTACTTCAGGGGAGACAGCCTCTGCGTGCTCGAAGGCAGCCGTCCCGTGCTGGAAGTGTCCCTTGCCGGGCTCGGCCTGGGGGACTACCGTGTCGGAGGCGGCCCCATCCAGTTCACGGGGCGGGGGAATGTGAAGAAAGGGTCCCGTTTCTACGTATTCCCGCCCGCCGGCTTGCTGCCCGACCGGACGTACTGGCTGGAGCCGGTAAGGGGGCGCCTGAATTATGAAGACGGAAAATAGAGGAGGCCGGGGGCATGGGGGATTCCTTCTCGCCGATGCACTCCTCACGAGCCTTGCCGTCGTGACGGTATTCCTGGGCCTCTTCAGCTGTGAACAGGAGATGCATATCCTGCTGCAGCGGGAACAGCTGCGCCGGGACGGGCAGCGGTACCTGCGGCGCCGCATGCTGGGCCTTGGGGACGCGGAGGATCCTTTTGTGACGGACGTGACAGAAACAGCTGTACCGGGTTTTCCCGGACTGGTCCAGCGCGAATATACCATCCGGGACGGAAAGGGGGCTGTGCTGGGAAATGCCGTGGTCTATGGGAAAAAGTAGAGGCTATATGATCCTGGAAGCCTACCTGGGTCTTTTCCTGCTTGTCCTGATCGGCACGGCCGCGCTGCAGGGTGCCTGCCAGGGCAGCCGCGTCTTCTGTGAGGCCGTCAGGGAAATCATGCTGCGTCAGGTCTCAGATGACCTGCGGGCCCGCCTGGGTGCCTATTTCCTGTACCGCTGCCGGGCCGTCTCGGTCAGCCGGGGAAGCCTGGGCGATACCCTTACGGGGACTTCCATCCTGGACGGGCGGCGGACCGTTTTTTATCTGGCAAAGCCTGCCGGCCGGAGGACAGCGGTGCTTTATGTCAGCGTCCGCAATGAAGGGCGGGCACCCGGCATCAATCCTCTTACGCCGCCGCAGTTTTCCGTGCAGGATCTTGCGCTTTCCCTGCCGGCACCGGGAATTGTCCGCTGGGAGATGGATATCGTCCATGGCCGGTCCGGACGGAAAAAACATTTCAATGAGGTGTTCTGCTATGATGCATGGTAAGCGCAGGCATCCGGGTACGGTGACGCTTTTTGCGCTCCTCGTCCTGGTCCTTTCGGCCCGCCTCTTCCTGACAGTCCAGCGCGTCCTGGTCTGCCGCCTGGAAAATCAGGCGCTGGTCCAGCGGGCCGGGCAGCGGAGCGAACTGCTGCGGAGCTTCTGCAAAGCCTGGCAGGATCAGCCGCTCCTTGCGCCGCGCAGAGAGGCCGCTCTGCCGGAAGTCTTTTTCCACACCGGGGAAAGGAGCGTGTCGCTGCTGGTGGAAACGGACGCGCCCAGAGCCGGCATCTGCCAAATGGAACGGGTGACCGTTTTTGAAGGCGGCGAACGGACGCCCTATTATGCGACCCGTTACGAGATCGTGCCGCCCGGCGGCGCGTCGCATCCGGCCTATGGCGGCGGAGCCGGGGAGGATGTGCCGTTCCCGCCGTTCCAGGAAGGGTTCTTTTCGGAGTTTACGCAGGGAGTCCATTCCGTACCGGCAAAGGACTGGCCCCACAGTCCGCTGGCCGGGCACCTCTATCAGCCCGCGGGCAGTCCGGCCGTGCTTTCCGGCAGCGAGCCCTGGCAGGGACGGGCCTTCCTGCTCTGTCCCTCGGGCCTTGTCCTGTCCGGAGGCTTTTCGGCAAGGGGCCTTTACTGGATCTTTTGCCGGGGGGATGTCACGATCGGCGACAATGTCTGCCTGGACCGGGCATTCCTCTTTGCCACGGGCCGTATAAATGTCGGCAAAAAGACACAAATCCATGGTATAATGGCCGCTGGGGGCCAGGTGGTACTGGCGGAGGGGGCACAGGTCATCCGTGATGCTTCCGTCCTGGAACCATACCGGACACCATATTCCTACAAATAGGAGGCAGTCATGAAAAAATGGATAGCAGGTCTGGCACTCTCGGCGCTTCTGGGGCTGCAGAGCCAGGTCCTGGCCTTTGGCCATACGACGGTGCTGGCACAGGATTTCAAAAGCGGAAAGGCGGGCGGCAGCGTCCCCTATGTGGATGGGATGAAAGAAGACTATCTGCAGAAGAACGTCAATTCCCTGCTGCATACAAGGGCGGAGGAACTGGCCCGGAAAGCGGGCGGCAATGCGGTGGTTTCCTATACGGTTACGGTCAACCGTCCCACGCTTTTCAGTGTCGTCATGAAGGCTTCCGGCGACCGGACGGTCTATGACGGCATGAACATCGATGTCGCCGCGGGCGCCGAGCTCGAACCGAAGGAACTGCTCTATACCAATACGGCAGAATACCAGCAGTATATCGGCAGCCGCCACTATGTATTCAGTGAGGACGGGATTGCGGTCCAGAGCGCGGCGGACGGTCCGTTCGACAAGGTCGTCCCCTACCGGTCCATCGTATCGATGATCAACGTGGCCGGGGGAGCGCGCCTCCTGACAAGCTACAAACTGACGAAAGAGTCCCAGGACAAGACGCTTTCTCTCCGGGCGGGCGAACTGATCGCCCTGTACCTTGATTCCAACCCGGCTTCTGGGATGGACTGGGTCCTGACGGACCGCAGCGCCGCACCGGGGTTCCGCGATCTGGGCCACTCTTTCTACATGCCCATGGTCAACAAGACGGGCCGCGGCGGTACGCCGGGCCAGACCATCATGTTCCTGGCGTTTGACAGACCCGGCACCTATACGGTGGAGGCTGTCTACAAACGCAGGATGGAAAAGAGTCCTTACAATGAGCTCAATTTCCATTTCGATGTGCACTGACGACGGCAGCGGGATGCGGCTTTTTCCGGCAGGATGAGGCTGGAGAGAGCCGTTCCGCTCCTTTGATGACAGGAGGGAAATCCGGTGAAGAAAATCCTGCCGCGGCGTTTTCGCCGCTGCGTCCGCATCCTGGCCGCAATGACCCTGTTCAGCCTGGCTGCCGTGCAGCAGGCCGGGGCGGAACGCTTTCTCTTCATTCCACTTGACAACCGGCCCGTGACACGGGACTATACCGTCGATACGTTCCATCTGGCGGGTCATGAAATCATTACGCCTCCGGAGACGCTCCTGGCGTCCCATCAGTCGCGGGGAGATGCGGCTGCACTGGAAAATTTCCTGGATCAGGAGGCAAGGGGGCTTGACGGCGCCGTCGTTTCCCTTGATTCTCTGATCTACGGGGGACTTGTCACCTCACGCACCCATGAGTTCAGTGATAAAGAGCTCGAAGAGCGGCTCGGACCGGTCCTGCATTTCAAGGAAAACCACCCCGGCGTCCCGCTCTATGGCTTTGTGACGGTCATGCGCTCGCCAAAGTACAGCAGCGCGCCTCAGGAACCGGCCTATTATGCCGAATGGGGTCCCCGCCTTTTTGCCTGGGGTGAGCTGCGGGACCGCCAGGAGCAGGGCCTCCTGACCCGGAAGGAACAGAAACAGCTGGCCCTGCTGGAAAAGGAAATCCCCGCTGCGGTCCAAAAGGACCTGCTGGAACGGCGGAGAAAGAACCGGGATGTCATTTTGGCTCTGGTCGACGCGGCCAAAGCAGGCCGTCTTGATTACCTGCTCATCGGCCGCGACGATTCCTCCGTCTATTCGGAAGCCCGCCGCGACGCCCGTGCCATTGCGGAACGGATCGGCAGTTACGGCTATAAGATCCGGTCCCTGCCGGGAGCGGACGAGCTCGGGATGGTGCTCCTCAGCCGGGCTGTCAGCAGGAGCCGGGGCCTTACGCCCCTCATCCATGCCTGGTATACGGAGCCCCGGGGCGCGTCCTTTGTGAGCGCGCTCGAAGACATTTCCATCGGCGAGAATGTCCGGCAGCATATCCTTGCGGCCGGCGGCTATCCCGCCCGGCTGCAGAAACGGGCGGATCTGGTCCTTGCCGTAAGCACCCCGTACAGGGGTGTGACGCACGGTGCGGATACGGCATATAACACAGAGCTGCTGCGGCCCGAAGATGTCCGTTTCCTCGACCGGACGGAAAAGGACGTCCGGGAAGGGTACTCTGTCGGAGTCGCTGATACAGCCTATCTGAACGGCAGCAGCGACGCCCTCGTGAGAGGACTTTTTGCCCGCCGTCTCCCGGATGGGACGCCCCTTGCCTATGGCCTTGCAAGCTATGCCGGATGGAATACCTGTGGCAATACGCTGGGGTATGCCGTCGCCCAGGGGCTGGCGGCTTCTTCCATGCCGGCGGCGGCCCGCAGGGAAATGCTCGACATACGCTATCTGGATGACTGGGCCTATCAGGCCCATGCCCGCCAGGATGTGCGCTATGGCCTGACGTACCCGAAGCAGTGGGAAAACGGCGGGATGAACCGGGCGCATACGGAGGCGGCTGAAGCGTATGTGACGGAGAGTATCCGGAAGACGGCGGGGCCGGTCATGGGAAAACAGACTGTGGACGCATATACATATACGTTCCCATGGCAGAGGACCTTTGAGATCGCTGTCCGGAAAGGGCGCTGAACGGCCGCGGCTTCCGCGCCGTGACGGCAGTCATATCGGTAAGGAAAGATAAAAGCAGGGACTGCCGTCCCTGCTTTTATGCATCGAAACCCGGCATCATACCTGCCGGGGACTCAGGCGGTGCGGAACAGATGGCTCCACATCGACAGAACAATGGTAAAGGGGACTTTGCGATGACAATGCTTGCGGAAGCACAGCAGATGAAGGAAGCAATAATTGCCCGCCGGCGGGATTTCCATGCCTATCCGGAACTTGCCTGGACGGAATTCCGCACCGCTTCCATTGTGGCGGCGGAACTGCAGCGGCTGGGATATCAGGTACTGACCGGCAGGGAGTGCATGAAAGAAGAGGAACGGATGGGGGTCCCGGAAGGCTCTGAAATCGAAAGCTGCCGGCAGCGCGCCCTTTCCGAAGGGGCGGACCCGGCCTGGGTGGCAAGGATGGAAGGCGGCCATACCGGTGTCGTAGCCATCATGCATTTCAGGAAACCGGGCAGGACTGTAGGCCTGCGCTTTGATATGGACTGTCTCCGTGTGGATGAGAACCCGACGCGGCAGCACCGTCCGACAGCGGAAGGATTTGCCTCGAGACATCCCGGACTGATGCATGCCTGCGGCCATGACGGCCATACGGCCATCGGACTTGCCGCAGCCCGCCTGATCGCAGCCCACAAAGACGAAATGGCCGGTACCGTAAAGCTCTGCTTCCAGCCCGGCGAAGAAGGAGTCATGGGAGCCAGGTGCATGGCTTCGAGCGGCATCGTGGATGATGTGGACTATTTCCTGAGCGGCCACATCGGCCTTGGTTCCGGTACGGACAGCACTCTCGTCTGTATGGCCGAAGGGTTCCTGGCGACGACAAAACTCGATGCCCGCTTCACGGGACTGCCGGCCCATGCCGGAGCCAATCCGGAAAAAGGGCGGAATGCACTGCTCGCTGCAGCGGAAGCTTCCATTGCCCTGCATACGATTTCCCGTCACAGCGGCGGCTCATCCCGGATCAACGTCGGGGTGCTGCGGGCGGGGACCGGCCGCAATGTCATCCCGGATACGGCCCTGATCCAGTTCGAGACCCGCGGTGAAACGACTGCCATCAACGAATTCATGGCAGCCGAGGCAAAACGCATGGTCCGGGCCGCAGCCGATATGTACGGTGTCGATGTGCAGATGAAGGAAATGGGCAGCGCCGCGTCGTGCCGCTGTTCCAGAGATATGGGGGAGGAGATCTGTGCGTATGTAAAGCAGCTGGGCTGCTATGAAAATGTACTGCTGGAACAGGCTGTCAGCGGCAGCGAGGACTGTTCCTGTTTCATGTCCCGCGTGCAGGAGCACGGCGGCAAAGCTGTGTATATGCTGTACGGCACGGAGGAGGCTTCCGGCCATCATACGAGCGAGTTCGATTTCAACGAGGATGTCCTGCCCGTGTCAGCGGCGACCCTGGCGGAACTGGTGAAGTATTTCGGCAGTCACCGCTGATCAGCCCATCCGGAACAGACTCAAAGCAGCGGATCTTCCTGCAGGGAGAGCCGCTGTTTTTTTGCGCCGCTGCAGGGAGCACGGCAGATTGTGAGAGTGTTCCTGCCTCCGGTCTGCCATGCATCCCGCCGGGCGGCGAAGCATCGAAAAAACGAAATATTCGTTACAATATTCAGAAAAAGATATTTATTTTGACAGATTCCATTGACGTACGGGAAGAGTGTGATAGAATGGGCTGAAATATGCATATCGCGGGAATGGGGTGCTTCACTTGGATTTTGCTGCTTATCTTTCCTTCTGCTTTGCCATGTCCTTTACACCGGGACCGAATAATTTGATGGCGATGGCTCTGAGCCGGAAACTGGGGTTCCGGGGTGTGCTGCCCTTCCTGGTGGGGCTGCATGTGAGTCTTTTCACTGTCTGCACGCTGACCTTCCTCTTTATCCAGTCCCTGCAGGCCGTCATGCCCCATATCGAGATCCCGCTCAAAGCGATCGGCTCCACTTATATGCTCTTTTTGACCTATAAACTCTTCAAGACCCGGCGCGGGACGAGACTCACTCCGGATGCGAAGGGGAGGCTTTTTTTCTCGGGGCTCCTTCTCAATCTTACGAATGTAAAAGTGGCACTGACCGATTTTATCGGATACACGTCTTTTATCCTTCCGGCCGGCTATCCGCCGCTTGCCAGCTGGCTGCTCGGCCTGTGCATCTACCTGTTCTGTTCGGCTGCCAATTTCACCTGGGCATTCGGCGGGACCTTCCTGGACCGTTTCTTCGCCAGCCATGAAAGGACTATTTCCTGTGTCCTTGCGGCGATGCTGATCTACTGCGCCGTCCGGATCTGGCTGTGACGGGGCTGAGACCGCTGCCGGATCCGCGGCGGGGAGTGCCGACTTTTTCCCTTTCCTAAGTGTAAAATAGTTCTCGGTGAAATGAATAATCCTTTATAAAGTTGCAAAAAGAAAGACCTTCATCTTAAAATAGTTTTAGCTACAAAACTTAAC
>OMYF01000011.1 GCA_900315205.1 uncultured Acidaminococcus sp. | reverse complement strand
CTTTGTTAAGTTTTGTAGCTAAAACTATTTTAAGATGAAGGTCTTTCTTTTTGCAACTTTATAAAGGATTATTCATTTCACCGAGAACTATTTTACACTAAGTTATCGCTGCCGCATCCGGCACTGCGGCTCCTCTGCTGCGGCAGGACAGCAGCAGCCCCGTATCCCCTGCCGGCGAAAGCAGCATTTTTGGACAGGCATAAAAAAGCGTTCCTCTCTTTATGGAAAAGGAACGCTCATAACTCAAAGGACTCTCGCGGCACCGATGTAACGGGCTCCCCAATAGCCGCCGAACACATCGGACACGGTCACACCC
The DNA here is from genome assembly GCA_900315205.1 of uncultured Acidaminococcus sp. Lineage (GTDB taxonomy): Bacteria > Bacillota > Negativicutes > Acidaminococcales > Acidaminococcaceae > Acidaminococcus. Next base: position 53,721 of record OMYF01000011.1, on the reverse strand, counting down.
GTGCTGGAACCGGCCTGGAGCATCTTGCCGTTGCCGATATAGATGCCTACATGGGAAGGACCGGGCTCATATGTTTCAAAGAACACCAGGTCACCGGGCTGAAGGTTCCGGGAGGAAACCTTTGGATAATTGTAGTACTGTGTGTCGGCCGTTCTCGGAATGCTGATCCCGATCTGACGGAACACATACTGGGTAAATCCGGAGCAGTCAAACCCCCAGGGCGTCGTGCCGCCGAATACATAAGGCACACCGACGTACTCAAAGGCACGGCTGATCAGCCGTCTGGCAGCACCGGCACTGCCGCGGCTCACACCATAGCCGTATCCGCCGGCATAGGAAGGCATCCGTTTCCCCATCAGCTTGGCATAAGTGGCCTCGCCGACGACACCGTCCGATTCCAGGCCCATGCTGGCCTGATACTTCCTGACAGCGTCCTTTGTCCGGGCTCCGTATACGCCATCGGGGATCCCGATGTCATATCCTTCCATCAGCAGCTTTTCCTGGATGGCCGCCACTTCAGGACCGGACTGACCCTGACGCAGACTGGCGGCATCCGCACCGCGTGCCGGCAGCACTGCAAAAGCCAGCGCCGCGGCAACCATCATTCCGCGCATCATCTTCCTGATAATAATAAACACACCCTCTCGAACGCCTACGAAGTTAGCTGCCGGGTTCGGGTCGAGATACCCTATTCTTGACGAAATTCACCCCACATTGGGTCCTCCGCTCGTATCACTACGATTCGGCTTTTTAAAATAATACACAAATATTATAACAGCCGCCTTATCCATTGTCCAATTTTGGCTTATTTTTTCACAATATGTTCACGAACGATATAAAGCGGACGGTGTTTGACCTCATCAAAGATCCGCCCCACATACTCGCCCACGATGCCGATCCCCATCAGCTCCACGCCGCCCAGGAAGAACTGGGCCGCAGCCAGTGTCGACCAGCCGGGAACAGCATCATTGCTGATGTATTTGACATAAAGCACATGGAGCAGGAAGAGCAGGCTCCCGGTGCCGCAGATGAGTCCGGCATAAAAAGCAAGCCGCAGAGGCACCCGGGAAAACCCGGTGATCCCGTCCAGAGCGAAGCGGAGCATCTTGATCAGGCTGAACTTGGAGTGGCCGGCAAAACGCGGCGGCGCCACAAAGGAGATCGTCGTATAACGGAATCCGAGGTTGTTGACGATGCCGCGGATGAAGCGTGCCCGTTCCCGGTAGGTATTGAGCGCGTCGACGGCCTTGCGGTCCATCAGACGGAAATCGGACCCGCCCGGCGTGATCCGGACTTCCGACATCGTGTTGATCAGTTTGTAATATAAGCGGGAAGTTATATTCTTGAAAGCTGTGGCATCTTCCGTAGCCTCGCGTATGGTCTGGACGATTTCATAGCCCTCTTCCCATTTGGCGATGAGCTGGGGGATCATTTCCGGCGGATGCTGGAGATCGCCGTCCATGGAAATGACCGCGTCCCCTGTGGCATGATCGAGGCCGCAGGTCAGGGCCAGCTGATGGCCGAAGTTGCGGGAGAAAAGATAACCCTGGACATGGCTGTCCGCTGCGGCAAGCTCACGGATCAGCCGGCTCGTTCCGTCCCGGGACCCATCATCGACGAAAAGAAGTTCATAGTCATAAGACAAAGGCGCCATTACCTCAGTAACGCGCCTGTAAAATTCATGGATATTCTCTTCTTCGTTATAGACGGGCACGACAAAAGAGATCTTTTTCATCTGAAAAGCCCCTTGCCTCATACAGAAGCGATGGCGTGCTCATAGACAGCTTTGGGCTGCACGCCCACGAAGCGCTGCACTTCCTTGCCGCCCTTGAAATAAACCACGGTCGGGATGGCGGTGACGCCAAACTGCTGGGCCACATCGGGGACCTGGTCCACGTCCACTTTAGCCACCTGCACTTCCGGATGTTCCTGAGCGAGCTGTTCGATCACAGGTCCCACAATCTGGCAGGGACCGCACCAGACAGCCCAGAAATCCACGATGACGACGTGATCGCCGGCGCCTGTCACTTTATCGAAATCGGCCTTGTTGCCAATATGAAGCAGTTCCATGCTGTTCCTCCTTTTGCCCGAAGGCATCACTGAAAAAAATGTGTGAGTGCTCAATAAGCCGAGTTCTGTTACGATAATCATTTATCTAGTTCCGCAGTTGCCTGCGGACTCAAGCGACGCAACCCGGAAGGCTCAGCGGGCCGCTTCATCCCTTCCCTATTAGGTCTTGCTCCGGATGGGGTTTACCTAGCCGGCCAATCACTTGACCGCTGGTGCGCTCTTGCCGCACCGTTTCACCCTTACCGGCAGAGCCGGCGGTTTGATTTCTGTGGCACTTTCCTTGGGGTCACCCCCACTGGACGTTATCCAGCATCCTGCCCTGTGGAGCTCGGACTTTCCTCATCAGCTTTCGCTGCCGCGATTATCTTTCGCACTCACGTAACAGACTATATCATATGGCCTGCCCGCCGTCAAACTTTATAAAGGAAGCGCTGGAGCATCTTGTCAAATTCCCACGGGTCGCTGCCTTCTTTTTCGCGGAACTGGTTCATGATGGAATCGAGCTCATCGGCATAATGGACGATAAAAGCTTCTTTTGTGGCACACAGGACCGGGGATCCCTTCTCTTTGTCGCCATGGTGGGAGAGGATGATATGGAGCAGCTGATCCAGTTTGTCCCTGGAAAGTTCCGGCACCCGTGCCGCAGCCCGGTTCACCATCAGGGCTCCCATCGCGATATGGCCCATCAGGCGGCCTTCCGTCGTATAGGGGAAGCCGAGACCTGCCGAGATTTCCCGGATTTTTCCAAGGTCGTGCAGAAGGGACCCCGTAATGACAAGATCCAGATCGACATGTTCGATGGTCCGGGCCATGGCCACTGCCAGCTTTGCCATCGACACTGTATGGTGCAGCAGCCCGCCCACATAAGCGTGGTGCAGGCGCATACCGGCGGGGTTGCGGATAAAACGCTCGTAGAGCGGACCCGTAAAGATGGTCTTGAGGAGCTTCTGGAGTCCCTCGTCCTGCACCCGTCCGATGAGTGTGCGGAACTCTGTTTCCAGCTGCGCCGGATCCACGTCACCCTGGGGCAGCAGATTTGAAATGTCATCGTGTTCCCCGGCGGGCACAGCTTTCTGGACGATGACCTGCAGCGTCATCGTGTTTGAATATTTATTGGCTTCCACCTTGCCCCCGATGACGTAGGGAGAAGGGCCGCTCATGACGCGGAGCCGGTTGATGGGACCCGTTTCGAAACAGATGAAGGGCATGCAGCCGCTGTTGTCTTCCAGGAGACCCTTGGCATACGCTTTTCCGTTGGAAGAAGTGCCCACCTTCTGCAGCCTGACAAGGCAGGTCTGTTCCATTTCGTTGCCCAGTTGAAGATCTTTGATCATGGCTGCCTCTTAAATGGACTGCAGGACCAGGTCTTCATGGGCCCGCAGCACTTCGATGTCCCGTCCCGTATCGACGGCCCAGCCGCGCAGGATCTTTTCCAGCTGATCCACGACGGGCGACTCCGTGAGCTGATGGGTGCCGTCGACGATATTGAGTCCCAGATTCAGTGCCTTCTGAGCGACATGGTACTTCAGATCGCCCGTGACGAGCGTATCAGCACCCGCGGCAATGGCATCCTCCATGAGATCCGCCCCGCTGCCGCCGATGACGGCGACCTTGAAGACAGGTTCCTCGCCGCCGGCAAAATTCAGGTGCTCCGCTCCCAGCGCGTCTTTGACAAAGGCGGCAAAATCGGCGAGAGCCATCGGTTCCGCCAGCATGCCTACCCGGCCCAGCCCCTGTTCGGGACATTCCTTACGGGGGATCTCCGTCACATCGTTCAGCTTGAGGAGCGCTGCCAGCACATCATTGACGCCGCCCTTTGCCGCGTCAAGGTTCGTGTGGGCCGCGTAGACTGCAATATCATGTTTAATCAGTTCATAGGTCATTTCCATCTTCGTATCGGTCACTGCCAGCGTCTTAGGCAGGGAAAAATAGAAAGGATGGTGCGTCACGACCATATCGACGCCCTCTTCGATTGCCTGTTCGGCTACTTCGGGCATAAGATCGAGGGCGACCATGATCTTATGGACCGGTGCTTCCACATGGCCCAGCAGAAGACCCGGGTTGTCCCATTTTTCCGCATAGGCGACGGGTGCAAATTCATTCATGAATACACAGATATCACTGACTTTCGTTTCCATTCAGTATCTCCTCCAATTGTCTGATTGTTTCTTTACAGGCTGCATAGTGCTGGCTCTGCCGGGCGGTCTCGCTCCGGTCCATGGCGGAAAGCTGCCTGCGGTATTTCGCCGCAAGGCGGCGCACGAAAACAGGCAGCAGCGGATGCCGGCGCTTTACGAGGTCATCCCCGACCAGATAGGAGAGCCCCGGATAGCGGTACCCCGGCTCCCTGGCAAGGACCAGGAATTCATAGAGCCTGTGGCTGTCTTCAGCCAGCTCCTCCCGCGTGATGGCCCAGCCCTCCGCTTCGCACCAGCGGCGGATCCGGTCACTGTCGCTCATGGGCTGCAGCACCAGCGTCCGGCACGAAGCTGACTGCCAGACCGCAGGATGACCGTCCAGGATCTGCAGCATCGTTGCGGCCCCCATGCCGGCCATGACGATCACATCCGTTTCACCGGGCTCAACAACACTCAGCCCGCTGCCCAGACGCACGTCGATGCGGTCTCCCAGGCCGTAGAGGGCTACCGTCCTGCGGGCGGCCTCACAGGGTCCTTCGCCGATGTCACCGGCAACGGCCCTCTCTGCCTTCCCCTCTGTGATCAGCAGGACGGGCAGGTAGGCATGGTCCGTGCCCACATCGAGGACCGTCCGGCAGGGCGGCACGAGATCCGCCAGGACGGAAAGACGCTTTCCAAAATTCATGGGTCCCTGCTCCCTCCTCCATCAAGAATACTTCCTCATTATACCATATCGCGGCAGAGCACCCCGGAAAAATTTCTGCCCCTGTAAATTGCGGCATGTACCGGATTGCGTTACCATGTAACTGATTTTACCCGGCATCGGCAGCATGCAGTGCTATAATAAAAGAATCTTCTCAATAAAGGATGAAAGGAACAGGGGAAAATGAGCGACAGACTAATTGCGAGAGCCGATCTCTCGTATATCGAACGCCATCTGTCTTCTCTTGCAATGAAGATCGAACAGGTGGACAACCGGACAGCTAAAATGGACCAGGACATCGTCTCCATAAACAGCGAGCTGCAGCAGCTGCAGAATGCATTCGCCGCCTATATGGCAGCACAGAAACATGCCAATCGGGTACAGCAGGCGGAAACACGTCTGGTCCAGGTGCGTCAGAAACTGAGCAAACAGTTCGGCCATTACGATGTCATACGCCGCACGACAACGGGGATCCTGCAGGCCACGGACATCGGGATCATCCACAAAGCCATCATCAACAACGTGACCGAGGAAATGATGCTGACGACGCCGGGCTACTGGCTGGCACCCTGCCTGGTCGCACTGTCCGCCTGGATCGACGGCAAAAAGGAACTGGCGGAAAAAGCGATGCTGGAAGGACTGAAACGGGACGACGAAAAGACTTCCCTCTTCTTCGCCCTGATCTGCCGCCGGGCGGGCCGCCGCACGGCCTGTATCCGCTGGGTGGACCGCTATCTGACCAGGCAGGACCCGGAGAAGCTGGACCGCAAAGCCATGGTCGTCCTCTCCGCCTATGTCAATGGCCTGTGGGGAAACAGTCTCGACAGCAGGATCGAAGACCGGATCATCAGCTGGATGCAGGAACTCTGCAGCAAGCCCGGCTATATCGAAGCCCAGGAAGACATCTGGAAAAAGGCCATTACCCAGATGTGCCCCCAGGATGCCGCAGACCATATGGACTATCCGTATCTTGCCAAATACTGCACCAATTATGCGGATCTCGTAACCATCATGAACGGTGCCCGACTGCACGTAAAAATGGATCAGTATCTGAAGGACATCTTTGCCCGGGAGGATATGAAGGGCACGCTGAAAGAGCAGCTGGACAGCATCCTGGACACGATGGTCTCGGAATATGATGATGAGGAAATCGCTTTCCGGAAAAAAGAAAAATTCGAACAGCTCGTCGTCGATAATGACGGGGACGAGGACAGAGCCAGACAACAGATGGACATTGCCGGAAAAGCTTTTGAGACACACAAGGATTTCATCGAGATCCTGACGCTGGCTTCCCTCGATCCGCAGGAGACCCATCCGGATCCGGCCACCCAGAAACTTGCCATCTCCCTTTCGAAGGACTGGATCGCCAATGCCTACCGGGATGTGGTCGCGGAAAACCGCAGCAGGATCCCTGCAGCTGTCAAGTACACGGTCGGACCTTTTTCGTCCGAAACGGCTGATGGCCGGAACGAGACGGAGCAGATCAGCGCATTCGACAACATGGTCAGGGAAGCGCAGCAGGCTGCAATGAAGGGGACCGAGCTGACAAGTTCCCATATGTTCTGCAAAAATGCCCGCTTCGTGCTGCTGGGAGTGGGTGCCCTCATGCTCTTTGCCCGCAGCTTCGCGCTGGGCATCGTATGCATCATCGCAGGGATCCTCTGCCACACCTATTATAAATCCCAGAAAAGAGCCCACGATAAAGCGGTGCAGGACTGTGCCCGTATGGAAGAGGAACGCGGCAGCGGCGAACAGATGATCCGGGCCATCAACGCGGAAGTCGTTGATTTCCGCAGGCAGTTCCGCAAAGAGGATGCCCATGCCGCTGAGGTACTGGAATTCCTTGCAGGACTTTCGCCCAGAGAGTTTGTCAAAATGGGTCCCGACAGCATGAGACGGGTCAGTGTGAAAGGATGAGCAGCATGAGTGACGAAGTTTTTCAAACGGCAGCAGCGGGAAAGATCTGCCCGCAGTGCAAAACGGAAAATACAGCGGATGCCAGATTCTGCGCATCCTGCGGAGCAAAACTCACCGCAGACCCGGCAGCTGCGGATGCTCCCGGCGGACCGGGTTCCGAAGCATTCCCTTCCGCGCCGCAGCAGGCAGCGGATACAGCCGCCGCTCCCGTGCCCGGCGGAGATCGGGCAGAAGTCTTTCCTTCTGCCCAGGAAGAAGCAGCGGAGGAGGAGCTGATGCAGCGCGTCAGTCCGGAAGAAATGAAGGCTCATTTCAAAGCGACTGTCAGGGAGGCCTTCTCCCATATCCCGACGGACGAAGCCGCGTCCGATGATGACAATCCCCTCGCAGAGGGGCTGCCCGACTGGGATCTTGAACCGCCGGTCATCCTGAAACCCAGAAAGAAGGGATAACAATGGATTCCCCTCATACCTATGCGGAATGGGCCGATGCCTTTGACGAACTGGAAACCCATCCGGAATCGGATCCCGAGATCCTGGAAGCCCTGCAGCAGGGCACGCTTTCCTGGCAGTCCGGGGTGGCCGAACGCTTCATCAGCCGGCTTTCCCAGGTCCTCACCGCCCGGATGGACCGGGCTGCGGACGATTTCCAGAAATCCCTGCGGGCTCCCGGGGGAGGAGAAGCATCCCTCGTCCAGGCCCTGCTCCGCTTCCGCCGCCAGTTCCAGTTCTTTAAAAAACTGGGGTCCCTTCCCGTCATACCGGACGAAACGCGGCAGCAGCTCGCGGCCATGGTCCAGGGCCAGGCCGATTCAGTCCAGCACAGCCTGCTGGATTCGGCAAGGCAGGACCGCACCGGAAAACTTGCGAGCCTGCTCCGGAACAACCCGGTGAACCGCTGATCCGTCCTTCTTAATTCCAAGGAAAGAAGCGTTGATTCCATGACAACATTGAAAAAAAGTGAAGAACTCCTGAAACGCTATATGATTGCACGCATCCCGTTCATTTCGCTCAACACGATCGAACGGGGCCGCGTCCTTGATCAATTCAAGACCATCGCAGCTGATCTGGGACTGACGGTCTGTGTCCATTCCCTCTCCAAAGGCGTGTATGACCTGCAGACCAACAAGGTCCTGAACGATGACCGCTCCGTGTATGGTGCGATCGATTACATCAGCGAACAGATGAAGCACCGGCAGAACCTGACGCTGATCTTGACGGAAACGCCGGACATCACCACCGAAAACAGTGATTCCCGGCAGCTCCTCGATCTGGTCAACCTGGCGAACGAGACGGGCGGTTCCATCATCGTCTTTTCCAGTGCCGCCGTCTGGAAACGGCTCCAGAGGACGGGGATGACAATCAGGATCGATCTGCCGGACGAAGAGGAAATGTATCCCATCATCAAGGAATATATCGACGATTACCGGAGTGAGATCCCCATTGAATGGGATGACGGCGACATCCGCGAAGCTGCGTCGATCCTGTCGGGCGTCACAGCGATCGAAGCCGAAAATGTCATGGCCGCTCTGATTGCCAAAAAAGAAATCAAAAAAGCGGACATGGACGAAGTCCGTACGGCAAAGGACCGGCTGTTCTCGGATATCTCCGGGCTGGAAAAGATCGAGGTGGATGACAGTGTCAGAGACGTGGGCGGCCTCGGCGGCCTGCGCAAATGGCTGGATGAGAAAAAGCAGCTGCTGCAGCCTGAAAAACGGGAGCAGCTGCGGGCCAAAGGACTGAAACCGCCCCGCGGGATCCTGCTCGTCGGCGTCCCGGGCTGCGGCAAATCCCTTTCGGCCAAATCCATCTCGGCAAACTGGAAACTGCCGCTGTACCGTCTGGACTTTGCCACGGTCCAGGGCAGTTACGTGGGCCAGACGGAGCACCAGCTGAAAGAAGCCCTGACGACCGCCGAAAACGTCTCCCCCTGCATCCTCTGGATCGACGAAATCGAAAAAGGCCTGTCCGGTGCCGGCAGCTCCAATGACGGCGGCGTATCCACCCGCATGGTCGGCCAGTTCCTGTTCTGGCTCCAGGAATGCAAAAAGCTCGTGTTCGTCGTTGCCACAGCCAACGATGTCTCCATGCTGCCATCGGAACTGCTGCGCCGCGGACGTTTCGACGAGCTGTTCTTTGTCGATCTTCCGACGGCGGAGGAAAGGCGGGAAATCCTTTCGCTCTATATGCGGAAATATCTGTCCGTGGATTTCACGGGTCCCTTTGCGGACAAGCTGGTGGAAATGAGCGACGGCTTCACCGGCGCCGATCTGGAATCCACCGTGCGGGATCTGGCCTACCGCAAGATCGCGAACCCCGACTTTGTCCTGGATGCCAGGAACCTGCAGGATGCTTTTGAAAATGTCGTCCCTCTCTCGAAGACAAGTCCGGAAAAAATCGAAGCCATCCGCGACTGGGGCCGGGAGCGGGCCGTCCCTGCCTCGGGCAAACCGATCGGCGGCGGGAAGCAGAATCCTGAAAGGACCGTACGCACCCGCAAAGTGCTTGTGTAAAGGAGGTTCCAGCCATGCCAAGACCATTGCTGCAGAAAAAGACACAGACTGTGGAGAAAAATTCCCTGCTCTCCGCCACGGCTCCGCTCAGACAGGAAAACCGGATGGATCAGACCGCGCGCCTCGAACTGGAACGCAGGCTGCGCAAACCCCGCAGTGAAGAATATATGAAGGCGCTCCGGCAGCTCGATGCGGGCGGCCATATCATGGATCATTCCCGGGCGGAAGCTCTCGTCAATCAGATCCGGAAAGAATTTCCGGAAATCCAGCTGGACGGACTCCTGATCGGCATCGTGGCAGTCTGTTATCTGGGCCGGCCTTATGAAGTCCATTCTCTGGATCTGGCCGGCAATATCATCCAGCATTATAAAAAAGGAGAAACCATGCCGGGCGGTCTTGAAAAGGCCCGGACCCTTGCCATGTGCGGCGGCTATGAATTCATCGAGGTCTATACGAACTGCCTGCGCGCTGTCAGCGAAGACGGAAGTGTTGCGGTGATCCGGAACTGATTTTTTTAAGACCCAGCGGCAGGCAGCAGACATGAAAAGACCGGGGACGAGAAACAGATCGTTTCGCATCTCCGGTCTTTTTTTATACGGATTCCGTTTCCATCCCAAGCAGATACGCTTTCGCATCATCCAGACTTGTCACATCGGTCCAGCCAAAGCGGCGCAGGCTGTGGACCAGTCCGAAGGCCGTGCCGAGCCGCTTGATCAGAGCCCTCGCCTCGCGATGGATCTGCCGGCCCACAGGGCTTGCCACGTATCCCTTCATGGCTTCGTCGATGAGTTCCCGGTGGTGCCTGGAAAAACGTTCACGGAAACAGCTGTGGATGAAGAGAAAGAGATCCAGCACACGCGGATCGGCGTCGATGAATTTCTTCTCATTCTCCCAGTCCAGGAACGTCACCCTGTCCGTTTCCTTGTCATAGGCGATATCCCGCAGAGCCGGCCGGCCATGATGGAGACCGCACTCGTGGAGCCGGGCCAGGCTTTCCCCCACTTTGCGGAAAGCGTGCAGACGGCACGATTCCCAGGGAGCTTCCTTGGCCACCCCCTGCATCGTCTTGCCCACGGAACGCATGACAAAATAATTTTCGTCAAGGAGTACGATTTCCGGTGCCAGCGGATAATACTGGTTCACCGTCATGATTTTGCAGACTTCGCACCAGAAAGCGGCTCCCGTATCCTGTTTGGCAAAGGCGTTCCGCCCATTGCTCATCTTCCGTTTGACAAAGTACGCCTCGTCCTCGAAGAGCAGCGGCAGGACCCGCTTGTCCGGAGCCACTGCGATCGCCTTATCGACAGCGTTCTTCAAATCAAGATTGATCATGCATTGCCTCGTTCAGGGCAGGGAGCGGATCAGCTTCCTTGCCCCCAGAATCCTGGAAGGGGACATACTGAGCTCGTCCACTCCCATTTCTACAAACAGAGGGATCAGTTTTGGATCCGCCGCAGCCTCGCCGCAGATGCCGACCCAGATCCCCGCGTCGTGACCGGCCCGGATGGTCCGCTGGATCAGGCGCAGCACGGCCGGATGGCTGGGACTTGCCAGCGCTTCCAGGGCCGCGTTCTGGCGGTCGGCGGCCAGGGTGTACTGTACCAGATCATTGGTCCCGATGCTGAAGAAATCCACTTCCTGTGCCAGGTCGTCGCTGATGACAGCCGCGGCCGGCGTTTCGATCATGATGCCCACTTCCAGGTCCCGGTCAAAAGGGATTCCTTCCTGGACCAGCTGCGTCATGGCAGCCTTCAGGATCTTTCTGGATTCCCGGACTTCCTCCACAGAAGTGATCATCGGGAACATGACGGCAACCTTGCCGTAGGCAGAAGCCCGCAGGATGGCCCGCAGCTGCGTGTAGAAAATTTCCGGCCGCTGCAGACAGATGCGGATCGCCCGGAGTCCCATGGCGGGATTTTCTTCCCGGGGCAGCTGGAAATAGTCAGCCTGCTTGTCCGCACCGATATCCAGGGTACGGATGACGAGCTTCTTTCCCTTCAGGGCGGAGGCTGCCTGCCGGTAGGCACTGAGCAACACCTCTTCCGACGGATAGTCGCTGCGTCCCAGATACAGGAATTCGCTGCGGAAGAGACCCACGCCTTCCCCGTCATTTTCCTCGACAAGGGGCATGTCAGAGACCTGCCCCACGTTGGCAAAAAGGTCGATATGGCGGCCGCTCTTGGTCACGGTCGGTATGCCGCGCAGGGCTGCCATTTCACTTGTCCGGGCCCGCACCGCAGCCAGTTTGTTCCGGATGGCTGCAAGGATTTCAGGATCCGGGTCCAGGAACGCCCGCCCGTTTGCGCCGTCAATGGCCGCCATGTGCCCGTCCAGGGCTTCCGGGATCAGCTGCCCCGTGTTGACGACGGCCGGGATGCCCATGGTCCTTGCCAGGATGGCCGTATGGGAATTCGCGCTGCCGCCGCTTGTGATGAAGCCGAGGAGCATGCGCTTGTCGAGCTGCACGGTCTCGCTCGGAGTGAGGTCATCGGCGCAGAGGATGACCGGCCGTGTGATGCGGCTGATCCAGCCCCCGCTCCGGTCGGACAGGGCTTCGATGAGCTGCGCCGAAATATCCCGGACATCGGTCCCGCGGGCCTTCATATATTCATCATCCATGGATTCCAGCATCGCTGCGAACTGGCTGCAGGCTGTCTGGACAGCCGCTTCCGCCGTCAGCTCATGCTGCTGGATATAGTCCTCGATCATTCCGCCGAGGTCAGGATCCTGCACCATGATGGCGTGCATCTCAAAGATGGCGGCCTCATCTTCTCCGATTTCCCGTTTCGTTTTTTCCTGCAGCGCCTCCAGCTGGGCCAGGACTTTCGTCCTGGCTTTATGGAAGCGCGCCAGCTCCGCCTCCGGGTTGAGGCTTTTCACCAGCGTCACACTGCCCTGCTCCCGGGCAGCGGGCTTGACCAGGATGGGGCCCGCCGCCACACCGGCAGAAACCCCTTTTCCGTTCAGTACGTACATGGTGTCCCCCGCTTACAGATTTTCTTTCAGGAATTTTTCCAGTGCCTCGGCGGCTGCTTTTTCATCTTCGCCTTCGATGGTCGCCTGGATCTGCATACCGGCTTTGATTCCCATTCCCATGACGGTGAAGATCCGTTTCAGATCTCCTTTTTTCCCGTTGCCTTCCACCTTGCAGGATGATTTAAAGCCATTGGCCAGTTTTACCAGCTGCCCTGCGGGTCTGGCGTGGATACCTGCCGGATCTTTGATCGTATACGTAAATTGTACCATGATGCAATGCCTCCTTGTTTTTGTGAAAATAAAGTAAAATTCAGTTCTTTCTATTTATTGTAACGATAATTCGAAGCCAGTGCAACCTTTTGTGGCCCCGCCTGCCGGACTGATCCTGACGGGAGAAGCTGTCGTCCTGCCGTCCCGGTTCCTCTGATCCAGGCGGCAGGCGGAAGCAAGATGGCATCCCAGTAAAATCAGAAGGATAAAAATCAGTTTTTTAAGCATATCCTCTTGGTCCCTTTCCGGATACACATGCCGCTCCCTGCCTTGCGCGGCGCGTCCCATTTTTTATTATTGTATCATATCGGGCAGGGTACGGACCACACTGACTCGTTTCCGTATGATTTTCTTCTCAGGCATTGCGCCTTTATTATTTTTCTGATTTCTGTTACAATCGTATCCATGCGGGACCTCTCTTGTTGGATAGCTCATGCCGTCAAAAGCACGCTCTTACAAAGGAGGTCTTTCCCTTATTTTTCACAGTTTTTACTGTCCGCAGGGGACCGTTCCAAACGCAGGGCACCGCGTGGATTTTTCTGCCCGGAGCGGCCCGGGCGGCGTACCGGAAAAACCAGAACGAATGGCCGCACCATACGCAGCGGAAAGGAGACCGTCATGATCCTCAATACAGGCAGCCGGACCGATATCCCTGCATTTTTCACGCCCTGGCTCCTCAACCGGATCCGGGAGGGCTATGTGCTCGTGCGCAGCCCCTACCGGCCGGATCTTGTCACCCGCTATCGGCTCGATCCCCGCGCTGTCGATGTCATGATGTTCTGCAGCAAGGATCCGGCACCTCTTTTGCCCCATCTGGACGCGCTCTCCCCATTCCGCACGTACTGGCACGTGACCATCACCCCTTACGGCAAGGACGTGGAACCCCGTGTCCCGCCGGTCCCGGCCGTGCTGGAAACGTTCCGGCAGCTTTCCCGTGCCATGGGGACAAAGGCCGTCGCCTGGCGCTACGACCCCATATTCCTGACTGAGCAGTATGACCGGGCATTCCATATCCGGGCCTTTTCCCGGATGGCAGAAGCTCTGGCCGGATATACGCACAGCTGCGTGATCAGCTTCATCGATCTGTACGAAAAGACGCGGCGCAATTTCCCGGAAGCCCGTACCGTTCCCTTTGCCGTGCAGAAAGATCTGGTCCGTGCCCTTGCGGGAATCGCAGGCCGCTGCGGGATGCGGATCCATCTCTGCCATGAAGCTGCGGCGCTAGCCGGACCGGGTGTCGATGCAGATGGCTGTTTTACAGCCGAAATCCTGGATGCGGCCTTTGGCTTCCATCTGCAGCCGCCGGCACACAAAGCGGCCCGGAAAGGCTGTCCCTGTCTGCTCGGTTCCGATATCGGGGCCTACAATACATGTCTCCACGGCTGCCGCTACTGCTATGCCAATTATGACAGCCGTCTCGCAGCGGCAAACCGGCGGCGGCACGACCCGGCTTCGCCCTTCCTCATCGGGCGGCTGCAGCCCGGGGATACCGTGCATGATGCCGTGCAGGAAAGCTGGCTCGACCGGCAGCTCAGCCTGTTTCCCTGAAACGGGCCCGGCCTGCAACCCGCATGGATGGCTCAAACAAAAAACAGACGGCATGACGCCGTCGGAGAGGAAAGATATCTTATGGAAGAAAAAGTACTGGTCACAGGAGCAAACGGATACCTTACCGGATTCATCATCATGGAACTCCTGCGGCAGGGCTTTGCCATCAGCGGCACAGTCCGTTCGGATGCCGGCAGAGAGCAGGTCCTCCGCGACCTGACGGCCATGGGCGCCGCCAATCTGGAAAGGCTGACGCTCCACGAAGCAGAACTCGGCAGTGATGCCGGCTGGCAGGAAGCCATGGAGGGCGCCAGCTATGTCATCCATACGGCCCATCCTTCACCGGGGCACTGGGCCATGACAGGCGAAGAAAAGGCCGCCCTCGCTGCGGCCGGAGCGGAGCGTGTCCTCAGTGCGGCCAGGGCTGCGGGCGTAAAGCGCGTCGTCCTGACAAGCTGCACCAGTGCCGTCTATCCGGGCCACAAGCACCATGAAGATCCCTTTACGGAAGCGGACTGGCCCGACCTTTCGGACAACGGCATCCCCGTCGATGAGGACAGCCGGGCCAAGATGCTCGAAGAGCAAAAGGCCTGGGAGTTTGCAGAAAAAAACGGGCTCGAACTGGTGACGGTCCTGCCCGCCATCCTGATCGGACCCGCCCTGGCAGACCGCTTTTCCCGGCAGAGCATGATCATCCGGGCCATGCTGCTCGGGCAATTGTCCCACCTGCTGCGCCAGTCCTTCAACTAGGCCGATGCCCGCGATGCGGCAGTGCTCCATGTCCTTGCCCTGACAAGACCGGAAGCCGCCGGGCAGCGCTTCATCGCCGCAGCCGATGAGTATGTTTCCTACCGCCGGATGGCTGAGATCCTGAAAGAAGGGCTGGGAGACAAAGCGTCCAGAGTCACCCTGAAAGAACTGCCCAACCTGGCAGCGAAGGCACTCGCCCTGCTGCTGCCCGACCTGCGGACACAGGCCCGGTACCTCGGCATCAACACGGCCGTATCCGCGGCAAAAGCCAAAAAACTCCTGGGCTGGGAACCCAGGAGCGCAGAAGAATCCATTCTGGACTGTGCCAATGATATGATCCGTCTGAAAAGAGTGTAAGAAAGGCGCTTGCCCTTTGCAGATCTTCTTTGGATCATCCCTCTCAGGGCCGGCTCATAATCCTGTATGGCAGCATCGCTCCGTCAGCAGCAGAAACGCCCGCTGACGGAGTTTTTTATTTGATTCCCCGCTGCAGCAGAGCCCGGACAGCCTCCTGATCGGCCGGAAGCCACGCCACCGCACCTGCTCCTGTCCCCTCTTTCAGCTCCTCCAGGGTCAGCCAGCGGGCATTTTCATGTTCCAGCAGGACGATCTTACCGGCTGCGATCTCACAGAGGAAGCAGTCCATGGAAAGATGGAATTCCGGATATTCGTACTCCACATGGGTCAGGAAATCCCTGATCCGGATCTCAGCGGTCATTTCCTCCCGGATTTCCCGGATGAGCGCTGCCTGCGGCGTTTCTCCCGGCTCCAGTTTGCCGCCGGGAAATTCCCAGCCATCCTTGTAAGGACCGTAGCCGCGCTGGGTCGCGAGGATCTTCCCTTCGCTGATGATGACGGCTGCGGCCACCCGGATCGTCTTCATTCCGGCTGCTCCTTTCCCCGCAGTCCGCTCTCCGCGCGCATCCGGTCCAGATACGGCTGCGTAAAAGGACAGACGGCAAAACAAAGGCCGCACAGGTCCTGCCGGATCCCCGTGGCGGCAATCATCCTTGCCAGCTGCGTCTTCTTGCAGATCCGCCAGTCAAAGAGCTCGGAACGGTCCATTCCCTCCTGCCAGAGGGCCCCCTTGAGCGCTTTGGCAGGGCACAGCTCGACGCAGCGGCGGCACCGGCCGCACCGGCTCCGGGTGATCCTGGCGCTGACGGGCAGGGGCGCATCGGTCAGCAGGCTGGAAATGCGTACGGCACTCCCGAATTCAGGCGTGACGAGCAGGCAGTTTTTGCCGATCCAGCCAAGGCCCGCCCGGACAGCCACGGTCTTGTGCGGCAGCGGTGTCCGGCTGTCCCCGTCCTTCGTCACCCGGTCCGTCGTATTGGCAAAAGCCCGGAATCCCTGCTTTCTGAGGAACCGTTCTCCCGTGCGGACGATGTCATCCAGCTTCCGGTTGAGATCATAATATGCATGGTAATACTCGGCCGTAGGCGCCTCCTTCAGCGTTTCCACAATGGGAGCCGGCACCGGCACAGCCACAGAGACACCGATATGCATTCTCTCAGCTTCGAACGCTTCCTGGAGCTGAGGGTCCTTTCCCGCGTTCAGCCGGATCCCTTCAAGGCTCCCCACGCCGACAAGGGCCGCGCCCTTTGCCCGGAGCAGGGCTGTCAGCTGCTGCCGCAGCATCCTGCCATCCATGGCATCACCCTCTTTCTGCGAAACACCGCCGGGCCTTCACTCCCGGCTGCCTTCCAGTCCCCGGCGGAAACGGTCCATCATCGTCGCGGTAAGGCTGATGGTCTGAAGCGTTTCCTGCTGCAGTTCTTCCCGGCCCATCCATTCCGCGACGGCCAGTTCCTGATGGTCGAGGCGGACCGTCGGATCGCCGTCCACATCGCAGTAATACCCGATGAGGAGATCCGAATCGAATCCCCAGGGCTGGGTGGCAAAATACCGGATGTTCTTTACTTTGAGCCCCACTTCCTCCATGACCTCGCGGCGCACCGTATCTTCGCCGGTCTCGCCGATCTCACAGAAACCGGCGATCAGCGCACGTCCCTTGAATTCCCGGCCTGCATAACGGGTCGTCAGGATTTTGTCATTCCAGAGGACGCCGACGATGACGGCGGGCATGATTTTGGGGTAGACGATATGGCCGCAGGCACTGCACTTCATGGCCCGTTCGACCGTATCGGGCTGCATCGTTCCGCCGCAGCGGCCGCAGAACCGGTTGTCCCTGTACCAGCCGTAAAGCTGGAATGCCGTTTCCCCGGCAAAACAGACATCCTTCGGCACGGCGCGGCGCAGCGTCCTGATGCCTTCATACGACGCACAAGGCACGGCAAGTTTCTCCCCGCCATGCCACAAAAAGCAGTTCCTTGTCCCGACCCGGAACAGATACTGCAGAGAATCAGCTGAAGCCGCACTGCCCAGTTCCCCCACTGTCGGCACGGCGATGCCGTCCCCGTCCTGCCGGATGAGGACGGTCCGCCCGTCAAACGCAAACACCCAGTCGCCTTTGCGGAGAGCAGGATGTCCATATTCATTGTGAAAAAGACCCATACCGATGTCCTGGATCATGGATATTCCTCCTGTCGCTTTTCTTTACAGATTACAGGTTCCATCATACCATACCGGATGGGATCCGGCCAGAAACTTTGCAGAAAGACCGGCAGTCCGGCCGGACGATGCTGCCGCCGCTGCTCCGCATCCTCCGCTGCAGCGTTCCCGCCGGTCCGCCCTTTCGCTTTACCGGGCTTTTACATGCCCGCCCAATCTTTTACTTTGTTTTTACCGCTATTTTTCAGAGACTACCAATTCCCCATGCTACACTACCTTCGAAGCAAATAAGCTCAGGGAACTTCCAGGAGAGGAGTTCCTCAGATCAATGAAAAGGTAGGAGGCAATATCTATGAACGTAAACCGTCATCTTCGCGTACTGGTCCGGCTTTCCCTCGCCGGTGCCCTGACCATGGGCTTCGGTGCGCTGGCAAGTGCCGCAGCACCCGCCGCTCCCGCAGCGCTTTCCCAGGAAGCTGAATTCCACAGCAATGCCGCAAAGGCAGCAAACAGTGAAGCCATCACGATCCTGCCCATCAACCGGGCAAAACTGTGGGCTGGTCAGCGCTTCGACTTCGAAGTGGAATTTCCGACCGGCAGCACGGGAGAAAAGGTTACCATCGACGGCGTCGATGCCCAGAAGGTCTTCAATAAACAGGCTGCCGTGACCAATTACGGAGACCACATCTCCTACCGGATCAACAACGTCACCTTTGCCAAACCCGGTGCGCGCACCGTAGCTGCCACGGCAAACGGCATCACCGGCACCATGACGAGAAAGGCCGGTTACAACGTCGTCAAGGAAGCCGCTCCCAAAAAAGCGAAGAACGTCATCCTCTTCATCGGCGACGGCATGAGCATGCAGGCCAAGGAACTGGGCCGCATCCTCTCCAAGGGCATGTCCGACGGGAAATTCAATGATGTCCTGGCCATGGAAAAAATGCCGAACATGGCACTCATCACCACTTCCGGCTACGATTCCATCGTAACGGACTCGGCAAACTCCATGTCCGCCTATATGACCGGCAATAAATCCGTCGTAAACGCCATGGGCGTCTACGAAAACAAGACCAAGGATCCGCTGGATGACCCGAAAGTCGAAACGGCTGCAGAGATCCTGTCCCGCAGCAAAAAGATGGCCTACGGCATGGTCACCACGGCAGCTGTCACCGACGCGACCCCGGCCGCTGTGACGAGCCACACGCGCCGCCGTGCCGAACAGAACTTCATCGCCAGCGAATTCCTGAACCGCAACAATCCCCCTGAAGTCGTGATGGGCGGCGGTGCCCAGTTCTTCCTGCCGAATTCCACGCCCGGCTCCAAGCGCAAGGACAACCGCAACCTGATCACCGAATTCAAAAATAAAGGCTATGAGTTCGCCGGCACGAAGACGGAACTCAATGCGCTGAAAGGTGACAAACCGATCCTCGGCCTCTTCACGATGAACCATATGAACGTCTACATGGACCGTGAATTCCTGCCCAAGAACCCGAAAGTCCTGAAAGGCTTCATGGATCAGCCGGGCCTGCTCGACATGACCAAAAAAGCTGTTTCCGTGCTCGAAAAGAATCCGAACGGCTTCTTCCTGATGAGCGAAGGCGGCAGCATCGACAAGCAGCTGCACACGATGGACTGGCAGCGTTCCACCTACGATACCATCGAATTCGACAAGACCATCGAATGGGCTCAGGACTACGCCAAAAAGCACAATGACGATACCCTGATCATCGTCGTGGCTGACCATGCACACGGCATCAGCATCTCCGGCACGTACAAGGAAGAAAACGGCAAGACCGGCCGTGAAGCCGTCCGCGTCTATGGCGACGCCAAGTGGCCCACCTTCGTCGATGCCAACCACGATGGTTTCCCTGACAACCCGGATCCGGATGTGACCCTGGCCGTCCAGTACGCCAACGCCCCGGATCATTACGAAAACTACCGCTTCCAGCCTGAACCGACCGTCCCTGCCACGGTGGATGCCAGCGGCAAAGTCATCGCCAATCCGAAACGCGCTCCTCAGGGTGCCCGTCTGGTAGAAGGCGATCTGCCGACCACGACCGGCGAGACTCAGGAATGCCATTCCGCTGACGATGTCGTCCTGATGGCACAGGGCCCCGGATCCGAATACTTCCACGGCGTCATGGACAACACGGAAGTCTTCTTCGGTATCCTCCGTGCCCTCGGCGTCGATGCCAACAAAGGCACGCCGGAAGTGCCGTTCACGTCTGAAGGTGCTAAAAAATGAGCCTCTTCGGAGTCGTGAAGAAATCGCTTTCAACACTCCTCATACTCGCTGTCCTGGGCCTCCCTGCGGGGGCCCTTGCGGCGTCTCTGGACTTTTCTGAAATGTACAGCGGCGCTTCCACCTCTGAAGGCCTGACTTTTTCAGATAAGATGACGGGACTGAACGGCAGCGAGGTCACGATGACGGGCTATATGGCCCCGCCCCTCAAACCGTCCATAGACTTCTTCGTCCTCACGGAAACACCGATGTCCGTCTGTCCATTCTGCTCCACCGATGCGGACTGGCCCTACAACATCGTCGTGGTCTATGTGGACGGCTCCGTGGAAGCCCTGCCTTACGATCAGGAAGTGTCCGTTACAGGGACCCTTGACCTGGGCAGCTATGTGGACAATGAAACGGGATTCGTCAGCCAGGTCCGCCTGCTGAACGCGTCCGTGGAGTAAGGAGGCCGCCATGCTCGAAATTACGGACCTGGTCCAGGTCTACCAGGATGGACGCGGGACGATCACGGCCCTGTCCCTTCCCCACTTCACCGCGGAAAAAAGCAGTGCCTGGTGCATCACGGGACCCAGCGGCAGCGGCAAATCCACGCTGCTGCACTGCATCTCCGGGCTGATCCATCCGACCAAAGGCAGGATTGCCTGGGAAGGCAAGGAGCTGACCGGACCGGAGGCCGTACAGTCCCTTGACCGCTGGCGCGCCCTGTCCATCGGATATGTGTTCCAGAAGTTCGATCTGCTGCCTTTTCTCACAGTACGGGAGAATATCCTGACAGGAGCCTGGTTCGGCGGCGTGCCGGAAAAAGATGCACAGGAACGCCTTGCCTCCCTGTCCGCCCGGATGGGAATTACGGAGCTCCTCAGCCAGTACCCTGACGCACTCAGCCAGGGTGAACAGCAGCGGGTGGCAGTCGCCCGGGCGCTGATCAAAGAACCGCCGCTCCTCCTGGCGGATGAACCGACAGCCAATCTTGACGCGGTGAACAGCAAAATCGTCATCGATCTGCTCCAGTCCTATGTGCGGACCCACGGAGCGCTGCTCCTCATCGCAAGCCATGACCCTCTGGTGATCGACGCTTTCGAGCACCGTCTGTCCCTGGAGAAAGGAGGCCGGCATGCTGCGCAGACTGGCCTGTAAACAACTTTTCCGCAGACCTGTGACGACGGGGCTGCTCCTGCTCAGCATCGCTCTCGCCGTCGGCATCAGCGTCTTCATCGCTACGCTCCATCAGGGACTGCAGCAGGGCCTCACTCTTGCGACCGAACCCTTCAGTCTGCTCGTGAGCTCGCCCGGAAGCCAGCATCAGCTCGTCCTCAATACGGTATTCCTGCAGGACCATCCGCTGCCCAATCTGCCTTTTTCAGAAGTCACGAAGCTGCAGGAACAGAAAAAGCTCGTCAAGAGTGCCGTTCCCCTTGCTTTCGGAGATTCCTACAAAGGCTACCGCATCGTCGGCGCTTCAGCCGATATCTTTGCGATGCGTTCTTCACCCAAAGCACCGCTATGGCTCTCACCCGCCGCAGGCCGGACTTTTGAAAAGCCCTTCGAAGCGGTCATCGGCAGTGCCGTTGCCAAAAATCTGAAGCTGAAACCGGGGGATCAGTTCGTCTCGACCCATGGGCTCCTGCCCAAGAGCAAACACGCCCACGCGGACCACCCCTTTACCGTCGTCGGGGTCCTGAAGGATGTCAAAGGTCCCTATGATCAGGCCATCCTGACCCCGATCGAATCCATCTGGGAACTCCATGAGCATAAGGATGCCGCTAAACCCAAACTGGCTCCAGCAGCGGCCCGGGTCAGCACCGACCACAGCAATGAAGTCAGTGCCATCCTCGTCGAACCCGTCGGCTACAGCGAAGCGTACCAGCTGGCGTCCAGATACCAGTCCCGGAAGGACGCACAGCTCGTCTTTCCGGCCCAGGTCATCGTCCAGTTCTTCAACCTGATGGGACGGGGCGAAAAAATGTGGCGTCCCGTGGGAGCCTTCCTGCTGCTGCTTTCCCTCGTCATCGTGAGCGTCACATCCTATCTCTCGACCCTCACGCGGATGCAGGAATATGCGGTCATCCGGGCCCTGGGCGCCAGTGACAGACAGATCGCCCTGCTCTGGCTCTGGCAGGACACTTTCCTCGTCCTCGGCGGCACAATTCTGGGCGGTCTGCTCGGCACGGGCGTCTGCGGACTTGTCTCCCATGCCGTCGGCACGTCGACAGCAGTGACGATGCCCGTCACACTGACCCTGCCGACCATTTTGATGCTGGCAGCAGTCTGCGTCATCGGCATCATCGTCAGCTGGGGACCCATGGTCCTCTGGCTGCGCCGCAAAGTCGATGCGGTAGAACTGTAAGCTGTACCTTCCCGGGAAGCGCTGCTTTATCAGCTGTGGGGTCCATTCCAATGATTTGCATGGCCAGAGGGGCCGTGAAGAAATGAAGCCATCATTCCTTCACGGCCCTTCTCTTTTTACCCTCTTAACCCTCAGGTCCGGATCTTTCCGGTCCGCTCCTGTTCCTTTATACACCTAAACTGACCTGGACCACTGCACTCTTGACCATCTGCAGCAGATTTCCTCTGTCAGCGGTGATTTCATCTACGATGGGAGAAAATGTACAACCGGTTTATTTGTGATACAGTTCGCAGTCCTTCTCCAGCAGGATATCCAGATTTTGCATGGAAAAATCTCGTTTTCCCTCCTGTATCTCATCCAGCAGATCCAGATTCAGGCGGGTCAGCGGCAAGTCCAATCCGAATTCTCCGCCCATCCTGACAACCGGCATCAATTGCGCACGCATTTCCGTCTTGCGGTGCCGCACAGCGATGTCCCGCCAGATACCACTGTGCACCTTGGTATAGGAGCGGAGCCGCTGCACATGGATATCCAGCTGCCGGTTCATTTTATCCAGGTTTCGATTGGTGCGGGGATAAGCGTCTGCCGGGTCCCAGTCATCAAACGGGATCAGGCGCACATGTTTGCGGACTGCCACTTCCAATACTTCCGATGCCAGATCCATCAGCATGACGCGGTATTTTGTATTGTCAATCACATCGGCCATCGTTTCATTCGTCAGCGCTGTAGCCGTCAAAATGTCTGCATACCCCAGTTTGCCCCAGAGATAACCAAAGACATTATCGCTGATTTCCAACCGGTCCAGTCCCTTCAGTTCCTTTTCCAGCGATTTTAACCGGGGCGTAATGGTGCCGTCCATCTCTCCAATTGCCAGAGCTCCTTTACCCCCATAGTTTACGATGCCCGGCTCGAGATAATCGGCAAAGATATTGACAAATCCGCACAGCGTCCGTTCCGGCCCCACAAGTTTTGCAATTTCATACTCACACAGGCCGTTTTGCACGGAAATGACGAAGCTGTCTTTATCCATCAGCGGTAAGAATGGCTGCAGTGCACTGCACGTAAACTGTGCCTTCACACACAAAAGTACACACTCCAGCTTTTCTTTTGCCGTTTTCAGAAAATGATCCACTGTATCAGCCCGAACCGGAATGACTTCCCTGCCTTCCGGTGTAACGAGGACCAGGCCGTCTTCCTGCATCTTTTTCACATGTTCCGGCACCACATCCAGCATCATCACATCACAGCCGCCCCGCGTCAGGCAGGCGCCGACCACGCCGCCGATGGCACCGGATCCAATCACTGTTATCTTCATAAAAGCCACCTCGGTCATTCGTCAAACGGGGAAATGTATTTCACTCCATTAAGGCTTCTGGCAAATTCATTCTTCGCTGCCTGCAGGATTTCCTCCTGCGTCAGCAGATCATACAGAGTGCCTGCAAGGGACTTGCTAACAAACAGCAGGGCCTTCATGCCAATCGACGATCCGGTGCAGGCGCAGGACATCCAGGTGTGGGACGAAATCCCCACGGGCCAGCAGGCAGCAGTCATCTGGGCAAAGGGTGTAATATAACTGACGTCACCCACATCAGTAGAGCCGGCCATTACTTTGCCGTAATCGATGTTGGCAATGACCTTCTGGTCCAGTTCCATCGGGGCGACTTCTGCCGGGGCAAAATACGAATTCAGTACGGACTGTCTGGCTGCCGGTTCCAGCTGAGATTCAAATTCCCGGGCATAGGCATAGTCCCGGTCATCAAACGCCGGTCCGCCGGTCAGTTCCATATTCTTATACAGCAAATCTCCCAACACATGATTTGATATCACGTCATAGCAGCCTGCCAGCAGTTTGAACTCCATCTTCGTTTCCGTCATCAGCGCCGCGCCCTGGGCAATCTTGATCAGGCGCTTCGTCGTATCCCGAACTTCATCCCGTTTGGGAGCACGCACATAATACCAGACTTCCGCCTCCGCAGGAACGGTGTTGGGCAGACCTCCTCCATTCGTAATTGCATAGTGGATGCGGACTGAATCCCGCACATGCTCACGCAGGTAATTTGCGCCCACGTCCATCAATTCCACAGCATCCAGTGCGCTGCGCCCTGCTTCAGGTGATGCTGCCGCATGGGACGGAATCCCCTGGAAATGGAATTTCAGAGAATTCATCGCCAGGAAACTGGAGCCCCAGATGGTATTCATAAAGGACGGATGCCAGCTGATGCACGCATCAAGATCATCAAAGACCCCTTCCCTCGCAATCAGCGGCTTGCCGGCAAGAGTTTCTTCTGCCGCACACCCGTAATAGCGAACCGTCCCCTGCAAATTTTCTGCCTCCATGACTTTCTTTATGGCAACGACAGCACCCACACCGCCGGTTCCCAGGAGGTTATGGCCGCAGGCATGACCCGGAGTATCTGCCGTTTTGGCAGGTTCCCGATGGGAACATACCTTCTGAGACATTTTCGGCAGAGCATCGTACTCGCCCGTAACCCCGATGATGGGGCGTCCGGAACCAAATTCAGCCACAAAAGATGTTGGATTGTTCGGAATTTCCCGAATCGTGAACCCCTGTTCCTTCAGATAGTCTTTCTGCAGTTTACTGGAACGGAATTCCTCATGCGACAATTCCGGATGATTCCATAAATCCATGGCCATTTCTTCCATAGCCGCCTTATTCTCTTCTACCAGTGAAAACAGTTTTTGCTTATCCATGATATGCCTCCTCTGCAGCAGCCCGGTTTTGCCGGCTGCTTCATTTTGCTTCCTTTTTCAGGTCCTTGGCTGCGATCTTCTGTCCAATATAGATTGTGCCGAACACTGCCACGATGATAATCGCATATACGGGAATACCCGGCAGGAACGACAAAAATCCCTTCTTGAACAAAAAGAACATGATGCTCGTCAGCACTACAGCAACGGAGCCGATTTTGGGATTGGGAATGAACTGCTGTGCCAGCATGGCACCGAACAGTGCCGGAAGGATATTATTCAATGCATTCTTGACAACCGGCGGAATGGAACCCAGGATCTGAGCACCCAAAATCACACCGACCGTGAGCATCAGTACATTGACGATGATGGAAACAGCAACACCAATCGTAGAAATGACAGAACCCTTTTCCGTGCCGGGTTCCACGTTTGCAGCCTGTTGTGCCGCCACAGAAGCCGGCAGGCGCAAATTGCCGATATTGCCTGACAGGAATGACATGTATGTGCCGGCAATACCCAGGACTGGAAAATAGGAAATTGGTTCTACGAACCAAAATACACCGGACACACTGGCCTGCATGATGAAGCCGGCCAGCACCGCACTGGCGGGTGGAACAAGTTTAAACACAAAGAGAAGTACCAGGCCGGGGAAGAATGCAAACAGAACGCCCAAAAGGTTTGTGATGCGGCCAAAACGAATGATGGACGGTATATAAGTCGAAGCATAGTAATCCTTGTTTCTTTCCATATTATTATTTTCCATGATTTCCTCCATTTCTGCCGAGCCTGCCAGGTTCGGCCACTCACTGTACAAAGTCAGCCATCTGCCGCGGCTTGCGGCATGTCTGTCAGAACAGAACAGAAATGATCATGCCGACAAACATGGAAATACAGAAAGACCACTCACGGATCCACTTTTTATTGGCTTTCATGTTATATTTCGTAAAAGCACCCATTACAATAAATCCGGCAACCGCTGCCACTGTCTGGGAATTGAACCGGACCACACGGTCGATCGTCAGATAGGAAAATGCACCGCACATTGCCCCGACTGCAACTACCGGCACCAGTTCTTTACGGCCTCCGGCAAGGACGTTGCGGAATTTATCCATATGCGGAGTTGCGAGCGCTGTGAAGAGCACCCATCCGATGGAGCCCAGGGTCATGACCCAGACCCCGCAGGCAAAAGCCAGTGCATTCATATCCGCTCCGCCCAGCGTAACCCCCATGGCCTGTGCACCGAAACCGGCAGCCATCAGTTCGTACGCAACGGCACCGATATAGGAAAGCCGGAACCAGGATATAGGGCCGCCCATACTGACCAACAGAGCTACCATGCCGGCCAGGATAGCCAGGCTTGGGCCAACTGAACCGACGGCTGAACTGTTTATGGCCATCCTGATTTGTTCCGACGTAATCCCCAAATGTCTGCTTGCCTGCACTGATTTGTACGTCATCACGGCCGCCTGGAACAGTACCAGCGCTACGCCGCAGCCGCAGGCCAACCACAATACCAGACTGTTTGCAATCTCTGAATAATTCATCTTGTCCCCTCCATTAAATCTCAAATGACTTTCTTTGTATTGTTTGTTTCCTTGCAGACGGTCGTTATTCTCCAAGCACCTTTTGAATCGTCTTCACATGGATGGCAACGCCATTTTCCAGATATTTCGGATCAAAGTGCATATCCGGATGATGGAGACCCGGTTCAGCTCCGACCCCAAGCCCTAAAAAACCAATCTTCGTATGGGGACGCTCCACCCCATAATGGAAAAAGTCTTCCCCGCCCGAAGTATTGATCGCTCCAATCACATTTTCAGCTCCGACGGTTTCCTCTGCACATTCCTTCAGCAGCCTGGTTACATCCGGGCTGATGCAGTCGCCAGCCGGATCTCCGACAGGATATTCGGCCCCGATAAATCTGGCCCCTACGGAAGCAGCAGCGGAAGTCAGAGCCCGTAAAACCTTTTCCTTCAGCTCTTTCATCACTGCATTTGTCTGGGCCCGCAGGTCAAAAGTCAGTTTTGCAAATTCAGGAATTGCATTGAAGGCTCCGCCGTCTCCATGTATTTGTGTACACTTGACGCTGTACGGGATCTGGGGATCCATATGTATGGCGTTGACAGCCCCTATGGCTGCTGCTGCCGCATCGATGGGATTGATGCCAAGATGAGGCCTGCCTCCGTGACTGGGCACTCCCTGTATGGAAGCCACAAGAATGCAGGTCGCCGAGTAATGCATGGCAGCTATGACCTGTCCCGCCCGGCATTCCTGCTTAGGCCGGATATGCATCCCTGTCAGGATGTCCATATCGTCGATTATGCCGCTGTCCAATATAGAAAGCGCACCGACCCCGGTTTCTTCCGCAGGCTGAAAAATCAGTTTGAGTTTGCCTTTCCGCACCAGATTCTCCCGCTCAGCAATCCCGGCAGCAGCCAAAAGCATAGCCATATGGCCGTCATGCCCGCAGGAGTGGCGGTAGACCGTTTTACCGTCGATCACGTGCGCCAGGGCATCCATATCAGCCCGTATCCCCAGGACAGGACCGGGAATACCGCTGTCCCAAATACCGGCAATGCCGGTGGAACCACCCAGATTACGGATGATCCGATACCCTTCTCTGCTGAGGACTGACGCTACATAGTCAGACGTTTTGAACTCTTTCATCCCGGGTTCCGGAATGGTATGGAGATACTGGAAATGCTGCAGTACATCAGACATCGTTCTCACCTCACTGTTCCAGATACTGCCCGGCGAGAGCGATCGCTTTTTTCAGAGCAAAGGCTGCCGCATTTATGCGCCGCACCGCTGCCACTGTTATGAGTTTCCATTCATCACTGCCCTTTTCCACGTCAGCAAAACGGTCCAGCACAGTCAAAAGCGGCATGTCATTTCCCCGTACTGCCGCGTCATGTTCAAACAGACTGCCTTCCACATAATTCAGCGGGACCAGGATGCGGGACATGGCCATAACATATTCATTGAATTTGCGGCTGCCCAGGATTGCTTTGTGCTCATTGACAGCCCGTGTCAGTGAAACAAGTTTTTCTGCCCGTTTGAGGAGCAAACCCAGATCAGCCTTATCACCTGCCTCCTTCTGATACCGCTGCAGGATTGACAAGATATCTCTGGCAGCCTGATGCTCGTCCACAGGGATGAAGTCACTGCTGCATGCTCTGTAAACCGTCAAAAGGTACACTTTGCAGTCCCTTGTCAGCGTCGCGGAGTCGATCTTATCCACCGTATCTTCCGAGGAATGCCACCACCAGCCGAATCCGCCGGTCTTGCCATTTCCCATCAGTTCAGCGAAGGACCGGGCCGCCGTCCCTTCTCCGAGAGGCTGCTCAGAAAGTCCCATGAACAGAGATGGGGTACCCGTGCCCCAGAAGGATTGATCACCGGCACGGCCGTAACGGCTGCCATGGAAACTCTGGCCTGCAATCTCCTGGATGACCGGTGCAGCCAGGCTTTTGGTTTCAGCCATGGCATTCGCTTCCGTCAAAATGTCAGCACCACGTCCGCCTAAAGAATCTGCATTGATATGGAGGAAACAGTTTTCCCACAGATCCTCGAAATGGCTGTCGCAGTACCAGGTCGACCCGGCATAACGGCCATGGGAATGGCCGGACCAGAAACAAATACGCAAAGACCGCTTCAACTGGTCCTTATGCTGGTTTAAAATGGCAGCCACATGCATCAGAGCCGCATTGGCCGTTCCATTATCCATTGCGCCATAAAGCCAGCTGTCCACATGACAGCTCAACAGCAGAAATTTATCCGGGTCTCTGGATCCTTTGACTTCACCCGTAAGTGTCGGCAGTTTGCGCCACCGCGTGTCGACTTTGGTCGTCATGACAGCTTTCGCCGGCCCTTTTTTCATGGCCTGCCGTATCGCATCCGCCGATACACTGTTAACGCTCAAAAACGGGATTTTGGGAAGCTGTTCCAGATTTTCTATGGATGGACTGCCCCAGATATTGGATCCGATCATGTTATGGATGTACTGATCATTCAAGAAGACTGCACCGGCGGCACCTGCTTTTTCTGCCAGCTTCACAGCGCTGCCCATGGCAAGCCCCTCAATGACCACAATCCGCCCTGCCGCATCCAGCTTTGCGAAATCTGCTTTTTTGCCCTTTCCTGCATAAAGCAGTTCTCCCTGTAAATCTGTGACCGAAACCGACATGGAATGAGTCAGGCAGTCATACGGAGTTCCATTCACCATAAGACTGGCAGACAGGGGAAGGCTGATGTATCCGTCCGAAAACGTCAGCTCCATGGGAATCCCGCTTTTTTCCAGACAATCCGCGATAAAATGAAATGCTTTCAGCTCTTCTTCCGTCCCGGAATTCCGGATATATGCAGCAATTCCCTTATCATATTCCATAAGCGTTTCCGGCCGGACTTCTTTCAGCAGATCCAGTTCCGCCGTTGTAATTTTTTTCTCGTCCATCACTATTCTCCTCACATTCTGGAATGAAAGACCCGGCCGCAGGTATACCCTCCATCAACGTACAGGTTCTGGCCGACAATGAACCGTGCTTTATCACTTGCCAAAAACAGTACAGCATCTGCAATTTCGGAAGGCTTTCCCGTCCGGGCCGCCGGAATCATCGAAATCTTTTCTTTGTGTTCCGCTTTGGCAACCGGCGTATCCAGGGACTGCAGCAGAGCCTCTGTTTCTATTAATCCCGGCCCTACTGCATTGACCCGTATGCCCTTTCGGATCCATTCCAGGGCAAGTCCTTTAGTCAGCATCACCACTGCCGCTTTGGAAGTCGCATAGGTCACAGCTCCCGGTCTGACATTGGCTGCCGCTCCGGATGAAATATTGACGATGCTGCCTTCTTTTCCCAAATCGACCCAATACCGGGCCACTGCCTGAGCCATAAAGAAATATCCCTTCACATTCAGGTCAAATATGGCATCCCAGTCGCTTTCCTCCAGATCCAGCATAAATTTGGACGGGTAGATGCCGGCATTGTTCACCAGTACATCAAGCGTGCCCATTGCGGCGGCCGCCTGCTTTACAATATCGGGAGCGACAGTGGGAGCCTGCCGCAGGTCAGCTTCCATGCCGTATACCTTCGAAGGAAACTTTTGTTTCCATTCATCCATCGTCTGCTGCAGCAATTCCCGATTGTAATCTGCCATAAATACAGCAGCGCCATTCTGCAAAAACTGTTCCGCAATGACTTTGCCGATACCTGCAGCCGCGCCTGTTACCAGTACCCCTTTTCCAGCGAAAGAAATTTCCATATGCACCGCCTCCACAATTGCAAAGTACATGCTGCATCAATCATTTAAAATTCCGGGGAAAATACAGTGACAATCAGTCTGACCATACTGCTGCTTTGCCCGGTATCAACTCAAGGATTTTCTCCGCTGCAGCTGTCAGCTTGTTTTTCAAAGCTGCAGTACAGTTTTTAATCCCTTATCCATATTGAAGTTTTCCAGGAATACAGCATTGGAAAAACGGATTAAAATTTGATACACAAGTATAAATTTACAATATAGTTTCTAATGTACTCTAATGATTGAAATTGTCAACAATAAATGCCATTATTCTGTTATTTTGCAATTGTAATAATTATATTTGTTTCATTTTTGATAGCTTGTATTATTTTATCTTGTATATTATATGTAATTTTTTAATATTCTTTTTTATAAAAAACCTGCGCTGACAGGCAGTTCCAGCTTTGCTGCCACTATCTTCACGGCTTTGGGCACTCCATTTTCGTCATATGGTACTATGGTAGGATTCCTGGATACAGCAAAAGCAGATTTCCCGACGCTGCTGATGCGTCAGGAAATCTGCTTTCGTTTTGTCTGTTATGGAATTGAAAAGCTGCCGTCCGCCGTAAATCGGTGCGGACTGCTGCAGGCTCAGTGGCCCGCCAGTTTCTGGAAATCTGCTTCATCGACCGGTTCCAGCCATTCTGTAGAAGACTGTTTCGGCTCCATGATGGACAGATGCTGGAACATGCTGCCGGGAGCCGCGCCGTGCCAGTGCTTGACGCCTTCGGGAATGGTGACCGTCGTGCCGGGCTCCAGTCTGTGCGGTTCTTCTCCCCAGATCTGATAATACCCATGGCCGGATTCGGCGACGAGGATCTGGCAGGTGCCATGGTGTTTGTGCCAGAATGTGTGGGCCTCGTCGATGAAGGTCACGTTCGAAATGGGCACACCTTCCTTCGTGATGGAAGCAAGGAACGTATGGCCGGTAAAATAGGGTGCGTACGCCGTGTTATAGGCTCCGATCGGAAAAACCGTGCCGTTCACATTTTCCATTTTGGCAGCCACTTCTTCGTACGCCGGTACTGCACTCGCTGCCATGACGCCGCCCATCATGCCAAAAGCCATCATGCCGCTCAGAATCATCGGGAATATCCTGGATACTTTCATCTTTTCCTCCTGTCATCCAAGTAAAAGAAAGGGATTCCGTCTCTGATGCAAAGGATACAGGAAAACCGCATCCATGTAAAATATCTATTTTACATGTGTAAAAATGCCTTATGAGCATTGCATGATTTCGTATCGGAATGGTCACAGCGTCCGGCAGAAAGCCGTCAGTACCCGAACGTGCGGAGCGCCCGCTTCATGTTCTCCCGGATGGCGACTCCAAAGGGACAGCGTTTTTCGCAGGCCCCGCACTGGACGCAGTCACCGGCATGGTGTTCCAGCGCTTTATAGTGCTCCCGCACCGTTTCCGGCACGCTGCCTGCAGCCCGGGTCAGATTGTAAAACTTCGTCACAGCGGCGATATCGATATGCTGCAGACAGGGCAGGCAGTGGCCGCAGTACATGCAGTGGCCATACCAGCTGATTGTCGGGAACGAAGCCAGAGCCTCCGCAAAATCGCGTTCCTTTGCGGGCAGTTCTTCATAGGCCACGCACTGGCGCAGCTGCTCCACTGAATGGGCACCGCAGCAGACGGTGGCAGCCGCCGGACGGCTGAGCGCATAGCCGATGCACTGTGCCGGCGTCAGGGCAACGCCCGCCGGAGAAAGGGAGGCGTCGAGCAGGTCCCCGCCGCCGAAAGCCTTCATGACCGTGATCCCGACCCCCAGTTCCTCACAGCGCTCGTACAGCTTCTCCCGGTCCGGGTCCATGTTGAGGAGGGGCCGGGCATAGGCTTCGTCGGCCCAGATCTTTTCCACATCCTCATCGGGCGGCTGCAGGTCGTAGCAGGGATTGACGCTGAACATCAGGACTTCCACTTTCCCCGTTTCGACGGCCCTGCGGGCGACTACAGGATTGTGGGAAGAAAGGCCGATGTGGCGGATCTTTCCCGACTGCTTCAAGGACTCCGCATAGTCCAGGATCCCGTTCCGGATGATCGTATCCCAGTCGTCCAGAGAATCGCAGTAATGGATCATGCCGACATCGATGGCGTCCACCTCCAGAAAGCGCAGCAGATCCCCGAAGGCTTCCTGCACTTCCGTAAGATCCCGCGAGCGAAGGTACTGGCCGTCCTTCCAGATGGAACAGAGGTGCGCCTGGATCACGAATTTCTCCCGGCGTCCCCGGAGCGCCTTCCCCACGGCTTTGCGCAGTTCCGGATCCGGTGAATAGAGATCGAAATAATTGACGCCGGATTGTTCGGCCGCATCAAACAGCTTTGCCGCCATCTCATTATCCTCTTCAAAAAAGCCTTCACAGCCCATTCCGATTTCGCTGACCCTGAGGCCCGTATTGCCCAATTGTCTGTACTGCATGGCAGACCCTCCCTCTTGTTGATAATCATTCCAAATCTGTCCTGGACAGAAAAAACATCCGCAAAACTGCCGGATCCGCAGGTCCCGGGACGGCATAACCTCCAGCTCCTTCCAGGGACCGCCTGCACTTTATCTCTTTTATCATACCTGACGGAACAGGGAAAGGCCAATGCTTTTTACGTCTGTGAGGACATGCACGGAAGGCATGGTTTCCGCTGACCGCAGAAAATGGCAAAAGGAACGTCCCGGCAGGAGCAGGAAGACGCTCCCGGCCGCAGGTTCCCCGCTGCCGCCTTTCTTTTTCGGCAAAAAAACGGTATGATAATAAAGACAGAAAATCCGGGACCGGGGCAGCTTCCGGACAGACAGATCAAAACCGGTCCCCCAGCAAACTATAAAAGAGGAATATACAGAATGGATAATGCAAATAAACTGGCGATCCTGATCGACGCCGAAAATATCTCACCCCAGTACGTCAACGTCATCCTGGACGAAGCCGCAAACATCGGGAATATCATCTACAAACGGATCTACGGGAACTGGACCTCGCCCCAGATGGCGGCCTGGAAGTCCGTCATCCTGGAAAATGCCATCCAGCCCATCCAGCAGTTCAATAATGCTTCCGGAAAAAATGCCAGCGACTCCGCTCTGATCATCGATGCGATGGATCTGCTCTACCAGGCGGATCTGGACGGTTTCGTCATCGTCTCCTCGGACAGCGATTTTACGCGTCTCGCCTCACGCCTGCGTGAATCGGGCAAATATGTCCTCGGCATGGGCAACAGCCAGACACCGGTCTCCTTCATCTCCGCCTGCCACAAATTCCTTTATCTGGATGTGCTCTATGCGGACTCCCAGAAGACAGAAGAAGAGACGGAAACCCATCCGGCAGAACAGGAAGGCAGTGCTTCCCATACCTCCCAGGAACCGCGGAAGAACGGCAAGAACCTGAAGAAGATCAAGCGGATCCTGATCCAGCTTGCCGAAGAAAACTCTTCGGAAAACGGCTGGATTTCCTCAAGTCTCCTGGGCACCCTCCTCTTCCGCAGGCTGCCCGACTTCGATCCCCGCCTCTTCGGCTGCAAAAAATTCACCCAGTTCATCCAGTCGACGGACCTGTTCAAGATGCAGACAAGCGGTGAAACGGGGAGCGGACGCAACAAGGACGCCCGGAACTATTTCTTCAAACTGAAATAAGACCCGCGCCAGAAAGAGCCTCTGCCCTTCTGGCGCGATTTTTCCATGGAGACGGTTATGTTTGAGAATTACCATTATTTTTTGAAACTGGCCGAAACGAATAATGTGACCCAGGCGGCGCGGGAGCTCTTCGTCACCCATCAGTGCCTGAGCCGGTACCTCGCGAAACTCGAAAAAGAATGCGGCACGGCCCTCTTTTACCGCAAGCCCCGCTTCACCCTGACCCCGGAGGGGCGGATGCTGCTTGATACGCTGCGCCAGGTGGAAAGCCTGGAAATGGACATCCGGCAGCATTTCCGGGAAGGTCTGGAAGGGACGAGCGGCACCATACGCGTGGGCACCACAGAAGGCCGGTTCCGGATCTTCATCCCTCCTCTGATCACAAGCTACAGCGCCCTCTATCCCCATATGCACCTGGCTGTGACGAGCGCCCGTCCGGATGCCCTGGAAGCGATGATGCTGAACAACAAACTGGATCTGATGCTGATCGGCCAGCCGCGGCAGCTGTCCCGTTTCATCAAGAGCCAGATCGTCCTGCAGGAAAGACTCTATGTCGTCCTGAGCGACGCCATGTGCCGGAAGTATTTCCCGGAAGCATATGCTGCGGGCCTGGAGCCCCTCAAAAAGGGAATCGCCGCCGAGCAGCTCATCCCGATCCCGTTCTCGTTCAATCTGCCGTCGGCCAACTCTTCCCTCATCCTGGATTCTTTCCTGAAGCGGCAGGGCGTATCGCTCAATGTGGTCCATGTCTCCAACCATCCGGATCTGCATCATATCCTGACCACCCAGAACTACGCGGCAAGCTTCTGCCTTACCATGTACCTGCCGAACTTAAAGTCCATCAACGAGCGGACCGAAAATAAACTGCATGTCTTCCCCATCCTCGGACTGGATGAGACCAATCCCGTCGCCATCGCCTACCGCAGCGACAAGACCGCTGCACCCTATTTCAAAGCCCTCATCCGGACGATCAAAAAAGAATGCCAGTACTATCAGGACTTCCATCCGGATGACCTGTTCTGACAGCATGCCGCCGGAAAGCCTTCCGTCCGGGAAAGTTTTTAAGCACAAAAAATCATGATGACCGCAATGGCCATCATGATTTTTTTCTGTCCGCCACACTGCATGTCAGTCATGCATCAGCTGTACTGCACAACGACTGCCAGCATCATGAAGAGGGAGGCAAATACGAACCAGAGCAGGAACAGTTTGCTCATGAATTTCATCCACGTCCCGTAGCCGACGCCGCAGGCAGCGAGGAAAGCCATCAGCGAAGAGGAATGCGGATAAATGTAGTTGCTCAGGCCATCCCCGTAATTGAGTGCCAGGATCGCCGTCTCCGGGCTCATCCCGATCAGATCGGCCACGGGAAGGAAGATCGGCATGGTCAGATTGGCCTGACCGGATCCCGAAGTCACAAAGAAATTGATGATGGTATGCGCCCAGAACATCATCGGAGCCTGCACGAGCGGCGGGAAATTCTGCAGCGCCCGGGCAATATAGAAGACGACCGTATCGAGGATATGGCCCGCACTCATGGCGATTGCCACCGCCCGGGCGATCCCGATCATCACACAGGCACCCATGATCACCTTGCAGCCGGCTACGAAGCTGGTGCACATCTGATTGGGATTCTTCCCTGCCACGATGGAGGACAGGATCCCGATGAAGAGGAAGCAGACAGCCGTCTCTTCATAACTCCATTTCCGGTAGGAGCAGCCATAGATCAGTGCGGCGACGCCGAGGGCAAGGACCAGGAGCACGCTCATGTGGCCGCGGTTCATGAGCGGCAGATTTTCCGGTCTTCCCGGCTCGACGATGTTCGGGATCCCGTAGGCGACGCTTTTTTCCGGATGGAGGCGCACGTTCTCCGCATAGCGGCAGATGAACCAGGTGGTCAGGATGAGGATGATGACAAATCCGACCCAGCGGAAGCCCATGCCGTGGTAAAGCGGCAGCCCTGCCATCTCATTGGCAATGGCCGTCGTACTGATATTCAGCATCCCGCAGGTGGAACCAAAGGACGAACCCGTGATGATGACAGCCGCAGCCGTCACGGAATCATAGCCCATCATCAGACAGAGCATCAGCACGACACCGCTGAACGGGATGAAATAGTTCATCTGGATGGGGACGCTCATGATGCCAAAGGCCACCATCATCACGACGATGGTAATGCGCGGCGTCCTGCTGAAGCGGGTCGCCAGGACGCGCATCAGGGCATGGATGGCTTCCGTGTCGATGAGCATCTGCACGCCCCCGGCAATGAAGAACATCGTAAAGATCAGTTTGCTCTGCTTGACAAAGCCCTGATAGATCAGATTCAGCAGATAAACGGGATTGACCGGAGTATTTTTGATGAAGTGGAATCCATTGGGATCGACGACTTTCTTGCCCACTTCATTGGTAATCCTGCTGTACTCGCCTGCCGGGATGAGATACGTCAGCACGCAGGCGAGGACGAGCATAAAGATCACGATCAGATATTCGTGGATGTGAGGGAATTTCTTGCCAGATTTCACTGGGGCAGCTTTTTTGCCGGTTTCCATTTATTTTTCCTTTCTTCCCTAAAAATCCACCTGTCTGAATACAACCTCTCCTTCCCGCATCGTAAGCTGCGTCTTGAGCAGCTTCGTTCCCGTTACGCTCTTGCCGGAAAAATCCTGGAACGTCACCGGATGGTCCGCCAGTCTGAAGACTGCGATATCCGCACAGGTCCCCTCGCAGAGACTGCCGAGTTCCTTTGCCTGTCCCAGATACGCTGCAGGCTGCAGTGTCGTGCAGGCAACGATTTTTTCGAGCGGCATCCCCAGAGCCAGGTATTTTGCCATGATGAAAGGCAGGGAAAAGACTTTGCCCGGGATATAGAGCGACTTGCGGGTCAGATCCGTACTGATGATATCCGGTTCGAATCCCTGCTGCAGACAGGCCTCTGCCACAGCAAGGCTGAAATGATTCGTACCGTTCGCCGCGTCAAAGACGACACCGCGCCGGCGCGCCTCGAGGACTTCGGGAACGATTTTCCCGTTCCTGACGACAGTCTCGCCCTTGCCCTGATAGACATGGATATAGATATCATCTTTCCGCAGCAGCCGGGCGATTTCACCCGCCGGAACGGGCGGATTCGTCGTGTGGACAGCCACGGGACAATGGGCCTGCTGCGCAATCTCAAGCGCAGCTTCGAGCGGTGCCAGGCCAAGATTTCCCGCGATCTCCGCACTTTGCCGGATCTTCAGCCCCAGGAGCTGATCATTGTATTTCCTGAGGAAACGAATGATTTTAGAAGGTTGGAAACAGGATGGATCGATATTTTCATGATAGGCAGTCGTGACCAGTCCGGCAGGACAGACATTCAAAAAGGCTTTGATCCGGAGACGGCTCCGAAGCGTCATTTCCCGGAAAGCCTGATAATTGGCAGTTCCGCTCGTCCCGGCATCGACGGCTGTCGTGACACCGGAGGGAAAGGCGCTGGCTTCGCCCGGGATGCCGAGATCCGTCAGACCATATCCGAGATGGCAGTGGAAATCGATCAGTCCCGGAGTGACCAGACAGCCCTCCGCATCGATGACGTGCGCAGCCTGCACCTCATCGGCGTCCACGATCACACCATCCCTGACAGCGATATCCACTGTCTTATATATTTTTTGATAACAGTCGATGACCGTTCCGCCCTTGATGAGATAATCTGCTTTTGCCATGATTTTCCGCTCTGCCTCCTGTCTGCTGGATTGAAACGCTGCACTGATTTACGGTTCCGTTATTTGCTTTGCGTATGATTCTTTGCCTGCCGCGTCGGAACTTCCCGGATCAGGTCACTGGCCTTGCCGGCACGGAGCAGGTAGCTGTCCGTGGGATGGCCCAGGAAGGATGCGACGTGATGGCTGATCTCCATCAGCCTGTCCAGGTCGATCCCTGTCTCGATGCCCATTTCCGCACACATATGGACGACATCCTCAGAAGAGACATTCCCGGCCGCGCCCGGCACGAAAGGACAGCCGCCGACGCCGGCAAAGCTGGTATCGAACTGGGTAAAGCCTTCACTCAGCCCGGCCAGGATATTGGCGATCCCGAGGCCCCGCGTATTATGGAAGTGGAGCCACCAGGACACATCCGGATATTTTTCCCGGACCGTATGGCAGATGGCCGCCACCTGGGAAGGATAGGCCATGCCCGACGCGTCGGACAGGCTGATCTCCCGGATGCCCACAGCCATGTAGGCTTCGATGATGCGGCAGACCGTTTCGATCCTGATTTCTTTGTCCCAGGGGGAACCGAAGGCCATCGAAATGGATCCGGAAATCCCGATCTGGTTCTCCTTCGCCTTCTCCACACATTCTTTGAAGCGGGCCACGCTCTCAGCGGGCGTGCAGTTCAGGTTGGCCAGGTTATGGGCGACACTGGCGGAAACATTCAGTTTGACCTTTTTGCAGCCGCAGGCGATGGCGCGGTCCACGCCGCGCAGGTTCGCAATGAGGGCCCGGTATTCCACACCCTCTTTCTGCCGGATGCTCCGGAAGACATCGTCCGTGTTCGCCATTTGCGGCACTGCTTTGGGACTTACGAAACTGCCCACCTCGATGACGGGAAAGCCGGCGTCCGCGATTTCTTCTATGTAACGGGCCTTCTCCTCCGTCGTCATCATTTTCTTTTCATTCTGCATGCCGTCCCGGGGACCGACTTCACAGATACGGATTTTTTTCGGATATGTCAAAGCCATGGCTTGTTCTCCTTCTATGCATCAGATGATCTTTTTCGCTCTCAGTGCCCGGATTTCCTCTTCCGACAGGCCCAGGAGCTTTCCGTAGACTTCTTCATCGGACTGGCCCAGTTTCTGGCCGGCCCACCGGATGCTGCCCGGCGTTTCGCTGAGGACCGGTACGATACCCGGCATCTTGACAGAGCCGAATTCATCACAGGGAACATCGACGATATCATGACGGGCCTGATACTGCGGATCTTCATAGCAGTCTTTGATATTGTAGATGGAGGAAACCGGCACACCCGCCTTGTCGCATTTTGCCTTGACTTCTGCAAAAGTCTGGGAAGCGACCCATTCCGTGACCGCATCCATGATGGGTTTCGGATC
This sequence comes from uncultured Acidaminococcus sp., assembly GCA_900315205.1. Lineage (GTDB taxonomy): Bacteria > Bacillota > Negativicutes > Acidaminococcales > Acidaminococcaceae > Acidaminococcus. Next base: position 15,021 of record OMYF01000011.1, on the reverse strand, counting down.
CTTCAGACGGTCTTTGGCAAGCGCATACTTTGGCAGCCAGGCTTCCCGTTTTTCCATGGCATCACAGAGATGTTCAAAGACGGGATTCGTGCTGCAGACGATGATCACATACTTGTGATCCTTCGTCTCGAAGGTCCCGATCGGGCAGGAAGCACCGCTCGGCATCGGGCTCCTTTCCCGGATCTTGCCCAGCAGGTCGTACTCGGCGATCATCGCTTCTTCCATGCGGAAGATGCCTTCATACAGGCTCACATCGATCTCCTGGGCCTTCCCCTTCAGCACATCCCGGTGGTACAGGGCCAGCATCGTGCCAAAGGCCGCATAGAGGCCTGCCACATAGTCGGCGAGCGCAAACGGAGGGCTCACGGGCGGACGGTCCGGATAGCCCTGCATATAGGTCATCCCGGAAAACGCCTGGAGCGGAGTCCCGAGGCCCGCCAGTTTCCGGTACGGACCGGTCTGGCCGTAGCCCGTGACGTGGGTCACGATGATGTCCGGATTGACCTGACGCATGACATCGACGCCAATTCCCCACTTGTCGAGCGTACCCGTCTTGAAATTCTCGATGACCACATCGGATTTCCTGACGAGTTCCAGGAACAGCTTTTTGCCTTCTTCGTAGTGGAAATCCAGAGTCACACTCTTTTTGTTCCTCCCCATGGATGGCCAGCGGATGCTTTTGCCATCCTTCAGCGGCCCCATGGCCCGGAATGCATCCCCGCGGCCCGTCATCTCCACTTTGATGACTTCCGCACCGAAATCTGCCAGCAGCCCGGCAGCCCATGGTGCGGCGATGACCGTCGCGATATCGAGGACACGGACACCTTCCAATGCACTTTTACCCATTGTTCAATACGCCTCCTGATTTTAGAAATTTCGGGCAATTCCTTTTTCCGAAACATACTATAAGGGAAAATCAGGCAATTTTGAAGCAATAAATAATTTAATACAGCAAATATAAATTGCCGGATGATCCTGCCATTCAGCATGCCGCAGGGATCTTTCGCCCCGGTTCCCTCCGCCTGATTCCTGTAAAAAATATGGAAAACGCCCTCCGGCGAAAAACCGGAAGGCGTTCTGTACCATTTTGTTCAGTTGTTGTCAGGGACTGGACCCGGGTGCATCGGGTCAGCCGATCTTTTCCTCAAAAGCGCGTTCCACGGCTTCTTTGTGGTCACAGCCGCTGCCTTCGTATTTGCGGATGAGCTGCAGCATCGCTTCGTAGTCCCGCGGAATGACGCGGGTAAAGCGCTTCACAGAAGTTTCCCATGTCTTTAGGAGTTCCTCTGCAAGCGGGCTCCCCGTCATATCTTTATGGGTTTCCAGGATGCTGCGGAGTTTGGCCTGCTCTTTGGGATCTGCGACGGGTTCCAGATTGACCAGTCCCTTGTTGCAGTATGCTTCCTCAAGATCCAGCACATAGGCCGTACCGCCGGACATGCCGGCAGCGAAGTTGCGTCCCACCGGGCCCAGGATGACCGCCGTCCCGCCCGTCATGTATTCGCAGCCGTGATTGCCGATGCCTTCCACCACTGCCGTGGCACCGCTGTTGCGGACGCAGAAACGTTCGCCCGCACGGCCGTTGATGTAGACTTCTCCGCGCGTTGCGCCGAAGCAGGCCACATTGCCGATGATGACGTTCTCAGCCGGCACGAAATCCGCCTCGGCCGAAGGAAAGACCGCGATCCTGCCGCCCGAGAGCCCTTTGCCCAGATAATCGTTGGCATCCCCTTCGAGCCGCAGCGTGAGCCCCTTCGGGATGAATGCGCCGAAGCTCTGGCCCGCACTGCCCACAAAGGAAAGCTGGATGGTATCCGCAGGCAGGCCTTCATCCCCGTAGCGGCGGATGATCTCGCTGCCCAGCAGCGTACCGGTGACGCGGTTCGTATTGTCGATGCGCAGCCGTGCGCGGATCTTTTTTCCCGCATCCAGGGCCGGACGGCACATCCTGACGAGTTTGCTCTGATCCAGGGTCTGCTCGATTTCATGATCCTGCGGCGCCGTGAAGTGATGGGCCTGACCGGGATCCGTATAGGGCCGGAAGAGCAGTTTGTCCAGGCTTACGGTGGAAGCCTTCCAGCTCATGATATCCTCGCGCTGCTTCAGCCGGTCATAGCGGCCGACCATTTCCTCCACCGTACGGAACCCGAGCCGGGCCATGATTTCCCGCAGATCCTGCGCCACGAACTGCATGTAGCGGATCACGTATTCCGGCTTGCCCGCAAAGCGGCGGCGCAGTTCTTCTTTCTGCGTGCAAATGCCGTACGGGCAGGTATTGAGATTGCAGACGCGGATCATCCGGCAGCCCAGAGCGACGAGCGGGCCTGTGCAGAAATCGAAGTATTCCGCTCCGAACAGGGCCGCAATGGCAACGTCACGGCCCGTCAGCAGCTTGCCGTCGACGGAAATCTTGACCCGGTCCCGCAGGCGGTTGAGGAGCAGGGTCTGCTGCACTTCGGACAGACCGATTTCCCAGGGAAGTCCCGTATGGCGCATGCTCGTGCGGGGCGCCGCACCCGTACCGCCGCCGTATCCGCAGATGGTGATCCCGTCGGCCTTGGTCTTGACCACGCCGGCGGCGATGGTGCCGACGCCGGAGCTCGAAGCCAGCTTGACGCTGATTTCCGCTTTTTTGTTGACATTCTTCAAATCAAAGATCAGTTCTGCCAGGTCTTCGATGGAATAGATATCATGGTGCGGCGGAGGCGAGATGAGGGACACGCCCGGCGTGGAATGGCGCGTATGGGCGATGGCCGGATCGACCTTGCTGCCGGGCAGGTTGCCGCCCTGGCCGGGCTTGGCGCCCTGGGCGAACTTGATCTGCAGCTCCTTGGCGTTTACCAGATAATTGCCCGTCACGCCGAACCGCGCTGTCGACACCTGCTTGATGGCATCGTTCGCGTCACTTCCGTCCGGCAGCGGCTTGAACCGTTCGGAGTCCTCGCCGCCTTCGCCCGTATTGCTGCGGCCGCCCAGGCGGTTCATGGCAATGGCGATGCATTCATGGGCCTCCTTACTCAGGGCGCCGTAACTCATGGCTCCTGTCCGGAAGCGTTTTACGATGGAATCCACCGGTTCCACTTCCTCGATGGGGATGGAGCAGCCGTCGGGATAATCGAAATCGAGCAGATCCCGCAGACGGAACAGGGCACCCGTATTGACCTTGTCCGCAAACTTGCGGTATGCCTCCCCGTCATCCGTGCGGCATGCCTTCTGCAGGAGATCGATGGCTTCCGGATCGAGGATATGGGGTTCGGGACCGTTCTTCTTATATGCGTAGATATCGCCGTCCGCCAGCTCATCCTGCCCATGGAACGCATGATCATGGCGCAGCTCCGTTTCGCGGGCGATTTCTTTGAGGCCCAGCCCTTCGATCCGGGAAGGCGTATTGACGAAGTATTTGTTGATGACGTCCTTGTCGATGCCGACGGCTTCAAAGATCTGGGCGCCGTGGTAGCTGCCGACGGTGCAGATCCCCATCTTGGACATGACGGTCTGGATGCCCGTGACGGCTGCCTTCAGGTAATTTTCCTGCGCCGCTTCGGCCGTCACATCTCCCAGCCGCCCGCTTCCGGCGAGTTCTTCCACCGTGTCGAGGGCGAGATACGGATTGACGGCTGTGATGCCATAGCCGATCAGCGTGCAGAAATGATGGATCTCGCGCGGTTCGCCCGATTCCAGGACCAGCCCCACATCGGACCGGACCGTTTCTTTGATGAGGAAATTATGGACTGCCGCCGTGGCAAGGAGTGCCGGTACGGCAGCAAGTTCCGGACTGATGCCGCGGTCTGACAGGATCAGGATGTTGGCACCGTTCTGGACTTCGGCAAGAGCCCTGTCGCAGAGGTCATCCACCGCTCTTTCGAGGGCCCAGGCACCGCCGCTCACCGGATACAGCAGGGACAGGGTGACGGCCCGCAGCTTTCCGTCGTGCAGCTTCTTGATGGCCGCCATTTCCCGGTTCGTCAGGAGGGGACGGCTGACCGAGAGCGCGTACGTCCCTTTTTCATCGGGATCCATGATATTGGCCACGTTGCCGATCATGACGGACGTGGAAGTCACGATATTTTCCCGCAGGGCATCCATGGGCGGATTCGTCACCTGGGCAAAATTCTGCTGGAAATAGTCATACAGCATCTGGGGCTGCTCCGACAGCACCGGCAGCGGGCTGTCGATTCCCATCGCTCCCACCGGTTCCCGCCCCGTACGGGCCATGGGGATCAGGATCTGGGTCAGGTCTTCCTGTGTGTAGCCGAACGCCTTCTGCTGGTCCCGGACGTCGTCGGGCCGGGCTGCCGGCACCTTCAGGTCACCGCTTGCGGCCATCAGGTCGGGCAGGTCCACAAGGTGTTCCGCACACCACTTGTCATAGGGATGGGCGGACGCAATGGTATGCTTCACTTCTTCGTCCGGCACGATGCGCTGCTCCTTCGTATCCACGAGGAACAGTTTGCCCGGCTCGAGGCGCCCCTTGTACAGGATATTCCGGGGGTCGATCCGGACGGCGCCGACTTCGGACACGAGGATCACGCGGCCGTCCTTAGTTACACAGTACCGGGCCGGACGCAGGCCGTTGCGGTCCAGCATGCCGCCGATCTGGGTGCCGTCGCAGAAACAGATGGCTGCCGGGCCGTCCCAGGCCTCCATCATGAAACTCTGATAGCGGTAGTAATCCCTCTTTTCCTTGCTCATGAGCGGATCCTTTTCCCACGGTTCAGGGATCATGGTCATCATGGCATGGGCCAGGGAATGGCCCGTCATATACAGATATTCCAGGCAGTTGTCGAACATGGAAGAATCGCTCCCGGCCGTATCGACGACCGGAAAGACCCTGTCGAGTTCGGGATACTTCTGGGAATGAGCCTTGCTCTCGCGTGCGTTCAGCCAGTTCGTATTGCCGCGGATCGTATTGATTTCGCCGTTATGGACGATATAGCGGTTCGGATGGGCCCGGGCCCAGCTCGGGAACGTATTCGTGCTGAAACGGGAATGGACAAGGGCCATGGCACTCGTAAAGTCCAGATCCGACAGATCCAGGTAGAAATGGCGGATCTGGGTTGCCGTCAGCATCCCCTTGTAGACAATGGTGTGGCTCGAAAGGCTGGCGATATAGAAATCCGATCCCATCCGCCGGCTGGCCGGGGTGATCTGCTTTTCTGCAAGGCGCCGGATGACGTACAGTTTCCTTTCAAAATCCATCGGATCCTTCAGGTCCGGGCTGCGTCCGATGAAGACCTGGATGATGCGGGGCCGCACGGAAGCCGCCTGCTGGCCGATGCGCGTATCGTCCACAGGGACTTCGCGCCAGCCAAGGACGGTCTGCCCTTCTTCGCGGACGATCCGTTCAAAGGCAGCCTTCTGTTTTTCCAGATAATTTTCATAGCGGTGGGCAAAGATCATCCCCACGCCGTACTCTCCTTCGGCCGGAAGCTCAAATCCCAGGACAGCGCATTCACGGCTCAGGAAATCATGCGGGATCTGGACCATGATGCCCGCGCCGTCACCGCTCTTATGATCGGCGCCTTCACCGCCGCGGTGTTTCAGGTTTTCCAGGATATCCAGAGCATCCGAGACGATGTCATACGACCGCTCTCCCTTGATATTGACGATGAAGCCGATGCCGCAGGCATCATGTTCGTTGGCCGGATCATACAGGCCCTGCGGTGCGGGCAGATCCTGAAAATGTTCTTCCATTGTGCAGTCCCCCTCGAAATATGTAAGGAAGCGGTGTGGGCAGGCTGCTGCCCTGCCATCGCTCCCAGGAATATAATCTCTGTCAAATCTAAAGAAGAAAGTCCCCGGGATCTTTCCGGTACGGCTGCAGGGTCCGCTGACTCGCAGCAGGCTTTGCAGATTCTTTGTCCGCTGTAATATGCCTTTCATCCACGAATTGAGAGAGCGTTGAAATGAATTGTACTCTTATTTTTGATGTATGTCAAATATTATAGTACGTATTGTTTTTGTATAGTGTACTTTTGTATTTATATTTAGTGCACTTTGCAAAGTATACAGTATACTTTGTTTCTGCAGGCTGGATCCGCGCAGTGAAAGCGGCCGGCTCTTCTCTCAAAAAGGAGCTTCCCCATATCCACGGAGGACCGGTTTCCCCGCATGCTGCAGCAGGAAAACTGCCGCTCCAGGACAGAAAAAGACCGCGGCACGGAAAACATCGGCTTTCCCTACCGCGGTCTTTTCGTTTATTTGTTGAAGAAATCTTTCACTTTGTTGAAGAAACTCTTCTCTTCGGGATTGATATTGCTGCCGCTTGCTTCGGCAAACTTGCGGAGTGCATCCTTCTGAGCCACGCTCAGCCTCGTCGGGACGACGACCTTGATCTTGATCATCTGATCGCCCTTGACGCCGGTCCGCAGGCTCGGGATCCCTTTGCCCTTGATCCGCAGGACCGTGTTCGGCTGCGTCCCTTCCTTTACCTTGATGGTCGTCTGGCCATAAAGGGTCGGTACCTTGATCTCATCGCCCAGCGTTGCCTGGACGATGCTGATTGGCACTTCACACAGGACCGTCGTGCCGTCCCGTTCAAAGAACTTATGCGGTTTGACGTACAGATATACGTACAGATCGCCCGGACGGCCGCCCCGGAAGCCAGCTTCGCCTTCGCCGCTGACACGCAGGCGCGAACCGTTGTCCACACCGGCGGGGATCTTGACCGTCAGTTCCTTCTTTGCCTTCATGCGGCCCGTACCATGGCACTTGCGGCAGGGATTGGTGACAATCTTGCCCGTGCCGTGGCAGTGAGGACAGGTCCTCACATTGACCACCTGGCCAAAGAGAGAATTCTGGGTGACACGGATCTGGCCCGTGCCATGGCAGTCAGGACAGGTCTCCGGACGGCTGCCCGGTGCTGCGCCCGTGCCGTGGCACTCGTCGCACTCTTCCTCGCGGTTGAGTTTGACTTTCTTTTCCGTGCCGAAAGCAGCTTCCTCAAAAGTGATCTCCATGTCCATCCGCAGATCGGCGCCCTGCTTCGGACCGTTATCCGGTCTGGAGCTCCGGCCGCCGGCACCGCCGAAGAACATATTGAAGATATCGTTCATCCCTTCGCCGCCGAAAGGATTGCCGCTGAAACCGCCCTGGAACCCGCCAAAGGGGTTCCCGCCGCCGGCACCGGCGCCGCCGTTCTGGAAGGCAGCCTGGCCATACTGGTCATAGGCTGCCCTCTTCTGCGGGTCGCTCAGCACCTGATACGCTTCATTGGCTTCCTTGAACTTCTCAGCTGCGTCAGGATTATCCTTATTCAAGTCGGGATGATACTTCCGTGCCAGTTTGTGATAGGCTTTCTTCAATTCTTCGGGTGTGGCATTCTTGTCGACGCCAAGCACCTCATAGTAATCTCTTTTCTCTGCCATCCGTATCTCCCTCTAGGAAAGATTATTTCTTATCGTCATCCACGACTTCAGCGTCTACGACGTTGTCATCGTCCTTCTTGCTCTCCGCGCCCTGGCTGCCGGCAGTGCTGCCTGCGTTCTGAGCACCCGCACCGGCTGCGCCGCTGGCCTGGGTCCTCTTGTAGAGTTCGGAAGACAGTTCATACAGAGGCTTCTGCAGAGCTTCCGTATCAGCCTTGATCTTGGCCGTATCGTCGGACTTCATCGTTTCCTTCAGAGTCTTGATGGCATCCTGGACCTTGGAGATCTTGTCATCCAGGCCCTTGCCCTCGGTATCCTTGATGGTCTTTTCAGCCTGGTAGATCAGGGTATCAGCCTGGTTCTTCGCATCGACAGCTTCCTTGCGTTTCTTGTCGGAAGCTTCGTTGGCCTGGGCTTCCTTCACCATCTTATCGACTTCTTCCTTGCTCAGGCTGCCGGAAGAAGTGATGGTGATCTTCTGTTCCTTGCCCGTGCCCAGATCCTTGGCGGACACGTTGACGATACCGTTGGCATCGATATCAAAGGCAACTTCGATCTGAGGCACCCCACGCGGTGCAGCCGGGATACCGCTCAGTTCGAAACGGCCCAGGGTCTTGTTGTCGGCGGCCATTTCACGTTCGCCCTGCAGGACATGGATGTCCACGGAAGGCTGGTTGTCCGTAGCCGTCGAGAAGATCTGCTTCTTGGAAGTCGGGATCGTCGTGTTGCGGTCGATGATCTTCGTGAAGACACCGCCCATGGTTTCGATACCGAGGGACAGCGGCGTCACATCGAGCAGCAGGACGTCTTTGACATCACCGGCGAGGACACCGGCCTGGATAGCAGCACCGACAGCCACGCATTCATCCGGGTTCACACCGTGAGCCGGTTCCTTGCCCAGGACTCTCTTGATGGCTTCCTGGACAGCCGGGATACGGGAAGAACCGCCGACGAGCAGGATCTTGTCGATATCATTGACAGTCATCTTGGCATCGGACAGGGCCTTGTTCACGCAGGTGATGGTGCGGTCGACGAGGTCGCTCGTCATTTCATCGAATTTCGCACGGGTCAGATCCATATCCAGATGCTGAGGGCCTTCAGGACCTGCAGAGATGTACGGCAGGTTGATGTTGGTGCTCATCATGCTGGAGAGTTCGATCTTGGCCTTTTCAGCGGCTTCACGGATTCTCTGCATGGCCATCTTGTCCTTCGTCAGGTCGATGCCATGGCTCTTCTTGAATTCATCGGTCATCCAGTCCATGATGCGCTGATCGAAGTCATCGCCGCCCAGATGAGTATCGCCGTTCGTGGCCTTTACTTCGAATACGCCGTCACCCAGTTCCAGGATGGACACATCGAAGGTGCCGCCGCCGAGGTCATAGACCAGGACGGTCTTGTCATCGGACTTGTCGATGCCGTAAGCCAGTGCAGCAGCGGTCGGTTCATTGATGATACGCTTTACATCCAGACCGGCGATACGGCCTGCATCCTTCGTGGCCTGACGCTGGGAATCGTTGAAGTAGGCAGGGACCGTGATGACGGCTTCCGTCACTTTTTCACCCAGATACCGTTCTGCATCACCCTTCATCTTTTCGAGGATCATGGCGGAAATCTGTTCCGGCGTATAGCTCTTGCCATCGATCGTCACAGTGTACTTGGTACCCATATGACGTTTGATGGAGCTGATCGTTCTTTCCGGGTTGGAAACAGCCTGACGTTTAGCCAGCTGGCCAACCAGTCTTTCCCCGTTTTTCGTAAAACCAACTACGGACGGCGTCAGACGGCCGCCTTCCTGCGTCGTGATAACGGTGGGCTCGCCGCCTTCCATTACAGCAACAACAGAGTTCGTAGTACCTAAGTCAATACCTATAATCTTGGACATGGTCAATTCCTCCCTGTCAATTCATGTAAAATGTTCACTAAAGACGATCTTTAGACAATCTGCGAATTAATTGCGGACAACACGTACCTTGGAATGGCGGATGATGTCATCACCGATCTTATAGCCCTTTTCCAGGACCAGGTCGATGCTTTCATCCGGCAGATCCGGGTTGTTGCCCTGCATGACGGCCTCATGGTACTGGGGATCGAACTGCTTTCCCTCGGCAGGGATTTCCTCGATGTCAAGGGTCTTCAGCGCTTTTTCAAACTGCTTGTGGATCTTGCCCATCCCTTCGGCCACAGTCTCCGGATTCTTCTCCATGCTGGCTTCGGCTCTTTCGAAGTTGTCCAGCACCTTGAGGAATTCACGCGCCACATTGGCGGTCACGAAACGGCCGAGCCGTTCCCGTTCTTCATTATTGCGCTTGCGGAAGTTGTCAAAATCAGCCTGGAGCCGGATCAGACGGTTCTTCAGTTCTTCGATTTCCTTCTGCTGGGCGGCAATTTTCTCATCACGCGCATCCGGCTGCTCTCTGCTTTCCGCTTTGGCATCCTTTTCCGTTTCCTTTGCGGTCCCGGCGGCTGCCTGTGCATCCTGCTTCGGTTCTGCAGTTTCCTGCTTCACGTCTGCCGCACCCGCTTTGGGAGTAGCCGTTTCTGCTGTATTCCTGACTTCTTCTTCCACCATACGTCCTCCCTACTTTTCCTCGATTTTTTTCATGACGACTTTCAGATAATGATGCAGGTATTCCATCACGGACATGACCTTGCGGTATTCCATCCGTGTCGGGCCCAGGACAGCCAGCGTTCCCACGACCTGTCCATTCAGGCGGTATGTCGCCTGGATCATACTGCAGTCCTGGATGCCGGAGAACTTGTTCTCGCTGCCAATCGTCACCTTGAGGCCCGAATCCCTGCCCGCTGTCAGCATATCCTTGAGGATCTGCTGTTCCTCCAGGACGCCCAGCAGTTCCTTCATCCGCTCCGGTTCCTTGAACTCGGGCTGATTGAGGATCTGTCTGGTACCGCCGAGGAACATCTTGTTTTCCGACTGCCCCGCCTGGATCTGCTTGATTCCTTTGATGATGGAGGAATACAGGCGGTCATCTTTGGCCACATGGTCCCGCAGATCCGTCAGGATCCCGGAATCGATTTCCCGGAGTTTCTTCCCGTTCAGCTTGTTCGTCACACGCTGAGCCAGGCTTTCCAGCTCCAGAGAAGACATCCCGGCCGGGATCTGGACCACACCGTGATCCATGGTTCCCTCCTCCGTCACGATGCAGAGGATTGCCTGATGCTCGTTCAGCGGAAGGAACTTCATGTAGGAAAACACGCTGTCGCTGTCTTTGTTCGCAAGGACGACGGACACATTCTTGCTCATGCGGGAGAGGATCTTCGCAGTCGACTGGAAAATATCATCGATCGTATGGACCTGTTCCCGGTACCAGCTGTTGATCAGTGCCACGTCATTGGGCGACAGCATCAACGGACCCCCGAGGGAGTCCACATAGAACCGGTACGCCGCAGCGGAAGGGACCCGTCCTGAAGAAGTATGGGGCTGTTCCAGATAGCCCAGGAGCTCCAGGTCGGACATTTCGTTGCGGATCGTTGCGGGGCTGATTCCCAGATTATACTTTCTGGCAATGGTCCGAGACCCTACAGGCTCGGCCGTTTCAATATAGTCGTCAATGATCAGTTGAAGAATTTTCTTTTGACGGTCTGTCAGCACTGTAATCATCTCTTTCCTGAGATTATTAGCACTCGAATATTAAGAGTGCTAACATCTAATGGTAAAGATACAACTATTTAGTCAAAATGTCAATACTTTATGGAAAATTTTTCCAAACTATTTGCACGGGCTCACCGGGCCGGTCCGGACGCTTTCTCCGGATAAAAAGACAAAAAATCAAAAGAGAAAAAATCCACTGCCGAGCCGGCCGGTCCGCTTCAGATGAATTCCTCAAACGCCAGATTCCCATAGCGCATCCCGAGCGGCGTCAGGTGGATCCTTCCGTCCTCCAGGACGAGCCATTTCCGCGCCGCGAGCTTCTCCAGCGCCTTTCCATAACGTCTGCTCAAAGGTTCTCCCGTCCGCTCCTCGTACACGGCAAGGTCAAGCCCTCTCGCTGTGCGCAGGTTCATGAAAACGAGCTCCTCCCGCCGGATGTCGGGTGAAAGGACCTCCACTTCAGCGGGCTCTCCCTTCATATAAGCATAGAGGCCGCGCGGCGCGGTCTCCCGCTTTTTTCCGTCAAAGCGGCAGGCACCCGCGCCGAAGGCCAGATAGGGCTCATAGCGCCAGTAGACTTCATTATGCAGGGATTCCTGGCCGGGCCGGGCAAAATTCGAGATCTCATACCGCGCATATCCCTTTGCGGGGAGGCCGTCCATGACAAGATCATACATCCGCCCCGACTCCTCCTCGTCCGGCAGCTGCCACACCCCCTGATCGAGCCGCGCCGCAAGGACCGTCCCGGGCTCCACGGAAAGGCCGTAGACGGAAACATGGTCCGGCTGCCAGGCAAGGAGACGCTGCAGCGTATCTTCCACACTGGCTGCGGTCTGGCCGGGATAGCCGTAGATGAGATCCGTGCTGATCCGCCGGAACCCTGCATCCCGCGCCTCCAGAAAAGCCTGCCGGGCCTCCTCGGCCGTATGGATCCGTCCCATCCGCTGCAGCTCATCCGCCTGCAGGGACTGGACGCCCAGGCTCAGCCGGTCAAAACCAAGGCGGCGGAGCGCCTGCAGGAAATCCGGCGACAGCGTTCCCGGATTCGCCTCGACCGTCGCTTCCGCAGGCTGCTGCCAGAACCCGGCATCCTTCAGGGCTGCAACGATGCGGGTAAGACAGGAAAGGGACAGACAGGTCGGCGTGCCCCCGCCGAAATAGACCGTTGCCCGCGGAGAGACGGGAAGCCCGGGCCTGCAGGTCCGGATCTCCCGGCACAGCGCCTCCGTATAGCGTTCCTGTACAGTTTCGGACTGGCCCTGGTACGAAGTGAAGTCACAGTAACAGCACTTGTGCCGGCAAAAAGGGATATGGATATAGATGGCTTGACAGATTTCCCATGGACGGACCACTGGAGACCTCTCCTTTCCTGACAGATCGCTTGCCTGCAGGATCCCGCATCCTGCGTAAGGCAGCGTGCAGCACCCGGCAAAGATAGCTGGACACTCCCCCCATTCTAGCAGTCCCGGCCAAAAAGGGAAAGTGGCAGCGGAGGCGCTTCTATGCCTACTGATTTACAGGGTATTGTGTCAGTCCTGCCACGGCCTGTGCCGGTACTTCCGGAATGAATTCCTAGTATTTTAATATTATTTTGCAAAAATGCCTTGACAAGCACCGCAAAAAAGATTACCATACACTCAACATTACATTTGCAAAAGGCAATGACCAAAACAAGTACACTTCGAAAAGTGGCACAGAGAGCGCAGATCACCGGCTGAAAGTCCGCGCCGAAGCTTGAGGAGATGGAATGCCTTTGGGAGCTGAGATCCGAACCGAAAGTAGGATTCTCCGGGGAGCCGCCGTTACCGGTATGAGCGGCAGTCGTTTTGTGACTGCAATCAGAGTGGAACCGCGAAAGATCGCCTCTGTCAGGAGGCGGTCTTTTTTTGTCTCAAAAAAGGGAGGTTTATTATGTTTTCATCCATGCGCAACGATATCCGGGTCATCAAGGAACGCGACCCGGCGGTCAAGAATACACTGGAAGTGATCCTTTGCTATTCCGGGCTCCATGCCATCTGGGCCTACCGGATCGCCCATTTCTTTTACCGGAAGTCCTGGTTCGTCACAGCCCGCTTCATCTCCACCCTCGCCCGCCTGCTGACGGGTATCGAGATCCATCCGGGCGCACAGATCGGTGAAGGGCTCTTCATCGACCATGGTTCCGGCATCGTCATCGGTGAGACCACCATCATCGGCAATAATGTCTCCCTGTACCAGGGCGTGACCCTGGGCGGTACGGGCAAGGAAAAAGGCAAACGCCATCCCACCATCGGTGATTACGTCGTCGTGGCCTGCGGTGCCAAGGTCCTGGGTTCCTTCACCGTGGGAGAAGGTGCCAAGATCGGCGCCGGCAGCGTCGTCCTGAAAGAAGTCCCTCCCTATGCCACTGTCGTCGGCATTCCCGGCCATGTGGTGACCCGCCGCGGGATCCGGGTGGCTCCAAGCCACAATGAAAATGATGTGGATCTGAATCACGACAGGCTGCCCGATCCCATCGAGGACCAGATCGCTGCCCTGGAAAAGCAGGTGGCCCTGCTGAAGCAGCAGGTCGTCGAGATGCAGGCCGAAAGGCATCTGCCGGAACTGAAGAGAGCTGTCAATTTCCGCTGACCCGTCCCCCCTGTTAAAAAAAAGTGCTTCCGCACTTTTTTGAAAAGCTATATCCTAGCATTTATCTTGGAAATGGAGGTCTTTACTTTGTCCTTATCCGTATCCGCCCGGCCGCAGGGTTTTCGATGTTGAAGGTACCGCGGCAAGAGTCCTGTTCCAGATGATATGTATACAAAAAAGGAGAGATTCAAATGGCAAAAATTTATACAAGTGTACTCGATCTGATTGGTCATACCCCCCTGCTTGAACCGGTAAAATTCGGTGCTGATAAGAATCTTCAGGCCCGTCTGCTCGTCAAGCTGGAAAGCTTCAACCCGGCCGGATCCGCCAAGGACCGCATCGCCAAAGCCATGATCGAAGACGCGGAAAAGCGCGGCGTCCTCAAAAAGGGCGGCGTCATCATCGAACCGACGAGCGGCAACACCGGTATCGGACTTGCTGCCGTAGCCGCCATGAAGGGTTACCGTGCCATCATGGTCATGCCTGAGACCATGTCCATCGAACGGCGCAACATGATTGCCGCCTACGGCGCAGAAGTCGTCCTGACGGAAGCGAAAAAGGGCATTGCCGGTTCTGTGGAAAAGGCAAAGGAACTCGCTGCTTCCATCCCGGGCAGCTTCATTCCGGAACAGTTCGACAACCCCGCCAACCCGGCTGCCCATAAAGCGACCACGGGTCCGGAAATCTATGAAGACACGGACGGTGCTGTGGATATCTTCGTAGCCGGCGTCGGCACGGGCGGCACCCTGACCGGTGTCGGAGAATATTTGAAGGAAAAGAAACCTTCCGTCAAAGTCATCGCCCTCGAACCGGCCGATTCCCCGCTCCTCAGCAAGGGCAAACCCGGCCCGCACAAGATCCAGGGCATCGGCACGAACTTCCTGCCGACCACGCTGAACAAGGACATCTATGATGAAGTCCTGACGGCGACCACCGACCAGGCATACGAGACAGCCCGCGACTTCATCCACAAAGAAGGCTTCCTGATCGGCATCTCCGGCGGTGCTGCTCTCTTTGCGGCAGTCGAAGTCGCACAGCGCCCGGAAAATAAAGGCAAGACCGTCGTCGTCCTGCTGCCGGATAACGGTGACCGCTATCTCACCACCCCGGGCTTTTTGAAAAAAGAAGACTGATTTCCCTGATCACTGACGCCTCTCTTTGCGAAGAGGGATTTCCGGTTCGTAAGAATCGAAAGTCCCTCTTCGTTTTTTATTGATTGATGAACGAATTGGCAGGCTCACATCCTTTGCAGGCCGCTGTCCGCAGATCGCAGGTCGCAGGCCGCAGACCGCAGAACGCTGCTGGCGGCTGAATGCTGGCTGCTGACCGCTGTCCGTATACTGTACCCATAAGTGTGGACACTTTTCAAGAGTCACCCTCACCCTGAAATTTTGACAGAGAGATAATCTGCATCCGGATTTTTGGACAGCTTGT
>OMYF01000036.1 GCA_900315205.1 uncultured Acidaminococcus sp. | reverse complement strand
TGCTGCGGGAACAGATTATCCGAACGAGCTGTGAACATATCTGATTGGTGAATAACTATTCGATGAAAAGGTCTTGACCGAGAACTTGTTGACACATACGCAGCGATAATGCGACATTGTAAATTCTAATGACAAATAGTATAATATAAAGAAATATCTTTACAATTTTAGTGACAGCGATAAGGTGATCAGAATGCAACTGCATGAATCTGCAGAAATGTACCTCGAGACGCTCCTGGTACTTAAAAACCGGCTGGGCCTCGTCAGGTCCATAGATGTGGCCAATGAGATGGGGTTTTCGAAGCCGACCATCAGTGTGGCCATGAAGAAATTCCGGCAGGAGGGTCTCGTGACGGTGGATGAATCGGGATTCCTTTCTCTGACGGAACAGGGCCGTGATATTGCGTCCCGTATCTATGAACGGCATCAGGTCCTGACCCATATCCTGATGAATCTCGGCGTCTCCCGCAAGAATGCGGAGGCGGATGCCTGCAAGATCGAACATGATATCAGCGATGAGACTTTCTCCGCACTGAAAAAGGAATATGCACGGATGCTGCAGAAATAACGGATGCGGATTCAGAACAGGGGTGCTGCGGAGGTGGCGCTCCTGTTTGTTATCCGGACAGGATGCGGCAGGATCCGGCGTGGAGGGAAACAGGAAGAAATGGAATTTCGGATGTACCGTACCCTGCCCGACGGAGCCCGGTTGATCCGGGAAACCGTCTTTCATCAGGAGCAGGGTTTTCAAAATGAATTTGATGAAGTGGATCTGAGAGCCCGCCATGGCCTTCTGACCGAAGCGGGAAGCCCCGTGGGGACGTTCCGGCTCTTTGCCGGTGAGGAACCCGGAGTCATGATCCTGGGCCGGCTGGCTGTGCTGAAACCGTGGCGCGGCAGGAAGGCCGGCTCGCGTCTTGTCAGGGAGGCCCTTGCAGCCGCCCGGGCCTGCGGCGCCGGAAAGCTGCGCCTCCATGCCCAGGTGCGGGCCGCCCGTTTCTATGAAACACTGGGATTTACGGCTTACGGCCCTGTGGAAGATGATGAGGGCGTACCGCATCAGTGGATGGAATGCGAATTGAAATGACAGACATGGAATGGATGGCCCTGCTGCCCGGGAAAACGGCCGGATGGTCCCGGCGGTTTCCGCGCAGTGCGGCAGGACCCGACTGAACAACCTGCCGGCTGCTGCGGCGGCCGGGAGAGGCTCCTGACAGGCTGGAACCTGCAGGAACGTCCATAAGGGAGAGGATACAGTATGGAAAGACAGCAAACTGTACTGATAGCAGATGATGAAGCCCAGATCCGGGATATTCTGAGCCTCTATTTCAAGAAAGAAGGCTTCAAGGTCATTGAAGCGGCGGACGGGGCGGAGGCCCTGTTCCAGCTCCAGGCCGGCAAGCCCGACATTATCCTGCTCGACATCATGATGCCCGTGCTGGACGGGTTCGAAGTCTGCAAACAGGTCCGCAAGATCTCGGATATCCCGATCATCATGCTGACTGCCAAGGACTTTGACGATGACCGGATCCTGGGACTTGAGATGGGTGCCGATGATTACATCGCCAAACCTTTCAATACGCGGGAGGTGGTGGCACGCGTCAAGGCCGTGCTGCGCCGCAGCAGTCAGTTCCTGCAGTCGCAGAACAAGCAGGTGCTGGAATATCCGGACCTGATGATCAACCTGAGCGAGTACCGCGTCGTCGCTTTTGGACGGGAAGTCACCTTCACGGCGAAGGAGATGGAACTCCTCTGGTGCCTGGCCTCCAATCCGGGCATCGTCTTTTCCAGGAACCAGCTCCTCGAAAAGATCTGGGGCTACACCTATTACGGCGATACCCGCACGGTGGATACCCATATCAAGCGCGTCAGGCACAAACTCGACATCCCGAAGGATTCCGCCTGGGATATCGTGACGGTCTGGGGCGTCGGCTACAAGTTCGAGGTTAAAAAGACAAAGTGAAGAAATCGCTCAGCACCAGGCTCATGTACAGTTACATGGGCCTTATTATGATTATCATCGTCGGTTTTTGCATCGGCCTGTCCTATCTGATCACGGATTATTTCTTCCGCACCAAGGAAGCGGAACTGAATCAGAAAGGGTCGGAGGTGGCGCTGATCGTCCGTTATTTCAACACGATCAATACGGACAATCTGATCCTGCGGCAGTACCTGACAAGTGTGGATCAGCTCATCGGTGCCCGCATCTGGGTCTTTGACGCTGATTACAGCCTCCGGGCGGCATCGGAAAGCCGGGGAGAGATGGAAGAAGCACTGCGGAATGTCCACGATGAAGCGCAGGAACGGAGACTGCGCCGGCCGAAATCGGTGGAAGCCATCGATAAGCAGCTGCGCGAAGGCGGTCCCCTGAATGACCGCGTGCAGGAAGTCCTGGCGAGAGTCTACGCCGGCCACAAGGTCAATGCCCGCATCTTCCATCCGTATTACAAGGAGCAGGTGCTGCTCGTCGGCCTGCCCATGGAGGACACCCATGACAACATCACCGGTGCCCTGCTGCTTGCGGCACCGATCGACGGACTGAACAAGGTCCTGAAGGATATCTATGTCTATACGATCATCGTGGGTCTGGTGGCACTGCTCGCGAGCGTCGTCATCGTAAGCAACCTGTCGCGCCGCCTCGTCAAGCCGCTTGTATCCATGAAGAATTCCGCCAAAGCCATTGCTTCGGGCGACTATTCCTTAAAAGTAGCCGTCAACGGGGATGATGAAGTCGCCGATCTGGGCAGATCCCTCAATTCCCTTGGCCGCGATCTGGAGCAGTTCGTCCTGAAGACCCGCAAGATGGAGAAAATGCGGCGCGACTTTGTGGCGAATGTCTCCCATGAGCTGCGGATGCCCATTACCATCATCCAGGGGTACAACCAGGCCATCCTGGACGGGACCGTGACCGATCCGAAGGACATCCGCAAGTATCAGAACCTGATCAATGACGAGACGCAGCGTCTGCAGCGCCTGATCAATGAACTGCTCGAAATCAGCCGTCTGCAGCGCAAGGAAAACGAGGACCTGGAACCGGTGCCCCTCGACCAGATCGCCATCAATGTGGTCAATATGATGGAGGTCCGGGCGCAGGAACGGGATATCCGCCTCCAGACCTATATCGATCCGGATGTGGAAGTCCTGGGGAACGGGGACCGTCTGTTCCAGCTCGTCATGATCTTTGGGGACAACGCGATGAAATATTCACCCGATGGGTCGTCCATCGTGTTCCAGGTGCGGAAAAATGACAAGGGAGAACCGGTCCTGATGGTCGCGGACCACGGTTACGGGATCCCCGAAGAGGATTTGCCCTATATCTGGGAACGCTTCTACAAAGTGGATAAGTCCCATTCCCGCCATATCGCCGGGACAGGCCTGGGCCTTGCCATCGCCAAAGAAATCATCCGGATCCACAAGGCCCGCGTCCAGGTCAAGAGCAAGCTTGGCGAGGGGACGACATTCATAGTCACGTTCCCTCCCGTACCGGCAGCTACGAAGCCCGAAGGCGACAGGCGCGTGGCCGAAGTCGTGGAAAATGTGCATCCGGCGCCTGAAGACGGCGTCGACAGAAGGGAGGAATAGACCGTGTACCGCAAACTGATGCAGTCCTGTCTCACCCTGTCCCTCCTCGTACTGACCGCGGTACCCGTCCTTGCGGCGCCGGAAAAGGCGAAACAGCCGGAGCTGACCCTTGCAGAACGGGGTGCTGTGGGATATTACCGGAGCAGCAGCGAGAAAGCCGCTGTCCAGGGCCGAAACGGACGTCTTTATTTCTTGTATCCGCCTGCGGAGGGCGGCAGCGATCCGGATCTTTGGAATTCGTACTATCTGGAGCCGCAGCGCGGCAGCACGTATGAGCTGCAGGAGGTGGGCCCCACGACGCGGGCCGTAAGCTCCCTGGTTCTGGAGAAGGGAGACCACGGAGGGCTGCGCATCAACCAGAGAAGCTACAGCCGCTTTGTTCCTGACGGAGCTCCGTCCCTTGTGCCGGAACCGGGGGAGGAACCGGACCCCATGGCCCGGGATGAGGAAGCCCTGGTGGGGTTTTACCGCGGCAATGGCGCCATCTGCGCCGTGCGGGAAGAAAAAGGAAAGCTGCAGCTCATTTACCGGGACAGGCAGGAAGATGCGGATATGACGCGGAGCAATATCTATGCTCTGAACAAACTGCACTATGATGCCTATGAGCTGAAAGAAACGGGCCCCAACACGGATGCGTCGACACCCGTCCGTTTTGACCGCGACCGCAGCGGCTGGGGCATCAGCATGATCATCGGATCCCAGAGTTATACCCGCGTCTTCACGCGCGGCGAAACGGGTAAGCCGCGCCGCATCAGGCCGGCTGTGCCTCTCAAAGATCTGCGTGCGGAGGCGGCCGCGGCCGCTGCGCCGGAGCTTCCTTATGAAAAGACCGCCGATCTCGTGGATCTGGAGTCCGCTGTGCCGGGGATCCATCTGGATCTCCGCTATACGACGGCGGACAATCTCTTTGGTGAACCCCTTGTGCTGAGCCGCAAAGCTTTCCTGGATAAAAACGCGGCGGCCGCCCTTGCCGGGGTCCAGCAGAAGCTGGCACCTTACGGCTACGGCCTCCTCATCTGGGAAGGGTACCGCTCCTGGGCCGATTTCTATGTGGCATCCAAAGCTCTCGGACCTTCCCATGAAGGCATGCTGCCGAGACCGGAAGAAGGGTATTCCCATAACAGCGGGCGGTCCGTGGATGTGAGTCTCTATGATCTGGAAACCGGTGAGAATGTTTCCATGATTTCGGATTTTGATGAGATCTCGTCCGCTCAGTACGCTGCTTTCCCCGGCGGGACGCAGCTCAGCCGCTGGCGCCGGGACCTGCTGCGGCGTCTGATGACGGAAGCCGGTTTTGCCGCATCCCCCGATGAATGGTGGCATTTTGATTTCGACAAGGCCCACTCGTATAAGATCCTGAACGAAACGATGTCCTGATACAGGAAAATGTGCGCAGTCCGGGCGGGGGCACCCCAGTGTTTTTCTATGGATTTTCCCCTGCGGGCTGTGCTCAAATCTGATAAAATGTGCTAAAATAGAAAAAATGTACGAATGTACAGCAGAATCAGTGCATAGGAGGAGTATTGCATGAACGTCTATGATGAAATGAATAAAGTCTGTGAGGCTATCAAGGAGTCCCACGAATATAAGAAGATCCATGAATCCAAGGAAAAACTCAAATCCGACAAGGATGCTGAATCGATGGTCAAGGATTTCCTCAAACTGAAATCCCAGATCGAACTGGCCCAGTACCAGGGCAAGCAGCCCGAAAAGGCAGATACGGAAAAGATGCAGAAACTGTATGAAGTGCTGCAGCTCAATCCCGTTGCCAGCGATTACATCCAGAACTATATCCGGTTCCAGATGATGATCGGGGATCTTTCCAAGACCCTGGGCGATACGATCAAGGAAGCTGTCGAATGAATCTGGCGCCGCTCATCACATTTGCCCGCGCCCACTGTGACGGACGCTATGAGGAACACGCGCCGATGGCGGGCTATACGTCCTTCCATATCGGCGGCCCTGCGGACCTCCTGGTGGCACCGGAGAACCTTGAGGAACTCCGGGATCTGCTGGAGCTCGGCCGGGAATATGATGTGCCCGTGACCATCATCGGGAACGGCTCCAATCTGCTCGTCCGCGACGGGGGCATCCGCGGCCTTGTCATCAAACTGGGCAATGCCATGACGGGCCTTGCTGTGGAAGGTGACAGGATCACTGCAGAATGCGGTGTGTCCCTGGCGGCACTTGCCGGCAGAGCTGCCCGGGAAGGTCTCACGGGGCTGGAATTTGCCGTGGGGATCCCCGGCAGCATCGGCGGAGCGGTGCTCATGAATGCCGGTGCCTATGATGGCGAAATGGCAAAGGTCGTCGAACGCGCGGAAGTGCTCCGGCCCGATGGCCGGGTGGAAGAGCTTTCCAATGCGGATCTGGCGTTTTCCTACCGGCACAGCAGTCTCCAGGACAGGCCCGGCATCATCCTGCGGGCCGTGTTCCATCTGGCACCTGCGGACCGGGCGGCCATCCAGGCAAAGATGGCCGACTTCACAGGCCGGCGGCGGAGCAAACAGCCGCTGGAACTTCCCAGCGCGGGCAGCATGTTCAAGCGCCCGCCGGGGTATTATGCAGCCGCGCTCATCGATGAGACGGGGCTGAGGGGGTACCGCGTCGGCGATGCCCAGGTTTCGGAAAAACATACGGGATTTGTGGTCAACCGGGGCCACGCGACTGCAAAGGATGTGCTGCAGCTGATCACGGACGTGCAGGCAAAGGTGTTTGCTGCGCGCGGCGTCAGGCTGGAGCCTGAAGTCCGTATCATCGGGGAAGATCCCCGATAATAATCAATAAAAAGGCAGTAGCGGAAAGGGAGGAAAGGACAAACAAAAAATGAATAAAGGGTATATTTTTATTTTGCTGACGGCGTTTCTTTTCAGTACGATGGAGACGGCACTGAAAATGTCTGCGGGGATGTTCCATCCCGTACAGATCACAGTGCTCCGCTTTTTTGTGGGAGCCTTGTTCCTGCTTCCATTCTCGCGGCATGCTCTGATCAAGAGAAATGAACACATCACTAAAGATGACTGCCTGTTCTTTATGAAGTCAGGCCTCATTTTCGTTGTCATCAGCATGATTTTCTATCAGCTGGCCATTGTGTACGGGACCGCTTCCGTGAGCGGCGTACTCTTCAGCTGCAACCCGATCTTCGTAGTCCTTTTTGATTACCTGCTGCTGGGCGATGCCATCGACGGGTATACGAAAATTTCCCTGGTCTTCAGCGTGGCAGGCATCCTGGCCATCGTCAATCCGCTGAATATGGCTTCGAATACACTGAGCATCGCGTTCATCCTGTTCTCGGCCCTGACTTTCGGGCTCTATGCCGTCATGGGACGGACCCGGGGCCAGCGGCTCGGCGGTGTGACCGTGACCTGCGGCAGTTTCCTCTTTGGCAGCATCGAGTTCTTCCTGCTGACCCTCCTGACGGAGATCCCTGCCGTGGAAGCTTTCCTGGTCGGCAAGGAACTGACCGTCTTTACCCATATCCCGATGCTGCAGGGAATCAATCTGTCGACCCTGCCCAATTTCCTTTACATCGCCTTCATGGTGACGGGCTGCGGATTTGCCTGCTATTCTCTTTCCATCGAGTATACGAATCCTATCACGGCTTCGCTGGCATTTTTCGTCAAACCCGTCCTGACGACCTTTTTTGCCGTCCTGTTCCTGAGCGAGACGGTTACCTGGAATGTCGCTCTCGGCATTGTCCTGGTACTCGTCGGATCCTGTATTTCTCTCTATCCAAAATTCCGGAAATCACCTGTTCCTGTGAAGGAATGATCCCGAAACTAAAGGAGGCAGATCCATGAAATTCAAGATGATCCATAACAATCTGAATGTGCTCGACCTGAAAAAGAGCGTGGCCTTTTATCAGGAGGCACTGGGCCTTACGGAAGTGCGCCGCCATGAGGCGCCCGGTTTCACCCTGGTCTATCTCGCCGACGGTGCTTCGGGCCATGAACTGGAACTGACCTGGCTGAAAGACCGTACGGAGCCGTACGACCTGGGGGACAATGAAATCCACCTGGCTTTTGAGACCGATGATTTTGCAGCAGCTCATGAAAAGCATAAGGCCATGGGCTGTATCTGTTTTGAAAACCCTGCCATGGGCATCTATTTCATCAGTGATCCGGACGGTTACTGGCTGGAAATCCTGCCGGCAAAGAAATGAGAAGTACAGCGCGGCGGTGAGCCGTGTCATGATCTTTTTGCGCGTCCGCTGCGTCAGAAGAGCCTGCAGCCCCGCGGCATGCCAAACGGTATGCTGCAGGGCCGCGGGCTCTTTGTTCTTTGCTGCGGCGGCAGGCAGTCACGGCGCGGCATCATAGGGCGGTCTCCGGGACCGGACCGGTTCTTCCAGGATAAAATTGTATACATTGCGCCAGAATCTTTCACCCTTTCTCTTTCCATGGTATAATCGTTTCCGGGACAATGGACCGGAACGCATGCTTATGGTTTCGGAACATGTGCGTGTAAGATGGATTTGCTATGGGCTGTTGTAAGAAGGCCATAATGAAAGTGTAAAGATTTAATCAAAAAAGAGAAGAAAATTTCTTTTTTCCTTATTTTTTTATGCAAAGTATGGTATCATTATGACCGGTTATTTTAATCTTTAGAAGGGGAAGCAAAATATGGAAGTCACCGAAATTACGAAAATCAGAAGGAAAGTCGTCACGATGCTCTGTCATATGGCATACGAAGGGAATTTGCCTGACCACGTCTACGATATCCTGCAGATCGTTTCGGAAGATACTCCGCGCCTGCGCTGCTGCGTCCACAAGGAAAGGGCTGTCCTGAAACAGCGGATCGACGTGGCGCTTGGCACGGATACGGGAATGAATATCATCGAAGCGGCAAAGAAGGCCATTTCGGAACCGGTCGACCGTACGCAGCACGTCATTGCTGTGCTTCCGGAAGCCTGTTCTGCCTGCCCTGTCAACAAATATATGATCACGGATGTGTGCCGCCGCTGCCTGACGCACCGCTGCATGAACGGCTGTCCGAAAAAAGCCATTTCGGTCTATCAGGGCCGGGCGCACATCGATTATGATCTCTGCATCGAATGCGGCAACTGCTACCGCGGCTGTCCTTACGGCGCGGTCGTCGAGATCGCCCGTCCCTGCGAGAAGGCCTGCAAGGTCCATGCACTCCATATGGGGGACCACAGGAAGGCGGAAATCGACAAGACGAAATGCGTGGAGTGCGGTGCCTGCCGCGGTGCGTGCCCCTTTGGCGCCATCGAGGAACGCAGCCATGTGGTACAGCTGATCCAGGACCTGAAGAACAAGGACAAGAAGGTCTATGCGCTGCTGGCGCCTTCCTTCGTGGGCCAGTTCGGCCTCAAGGTCACCCCGGGCCAGATCAAGACGGCCTGCAGGATGCTGGGTTTCAGCGAGGTCAAGGAAGTGGCAGTCGGTGCCGATATGACGACCATTTCCGAAGGTGAGGAATTCGTCGAGAAAGTCGTCGGCGGCAAGCAGAAGCTGCTGACGAGTTCCTGCTGCCCGGCCTTTGTCGCTACGGTAAAACGCCATGCGCCGGCTCTGGCGGACTGCATTTCCGATACGGTTTCGCCGATGGTGGCCCGCAGCAAGGCAGTGAAACATAACGATCCCGGTGCCGTCACGGTATTCATCGGGCCGTGCATCGCAAAGAAAGTCGAAGCCCGGGAACACCCGGACGAAATCGACTATTCGCTGACTTTTGAAGAACTGAAATGCATGATGGACAGCCGGGGCATCGATCCGCTCAAATGCGAAGCCGAGCCGTTCCATCCGGATTCCTCAGCCGACGGCTGCAGTTTCCCGCAGGCTCAGGGCGTCAGCACGGCGGTCAAGGACTATGCGGAGAAGTTCCACAATGTGACGCCCAAATCGCTGTACTGCAATGGCCTGGAGGAGTGCCTGGGCGCACTCAAGGATTTCCAGGACGGCAAGCTGGACATCCAGTACCTGGAGGGCATGGCCTGCGTGAAGGGCTGTCTGAACGGTCCCGGCGCACTGACGGAGCCGGGCCTGACGCGGGTCCTTCTGAAGCGTTTTGCAGGCACGACAGAGATGCAGTGTGCCGGCGACAACGAATTTGCTCAGGAGGAAGTCAAGCACGTCGATATGGAGCGGGTCTACCTGCGTAAGTAACGGACGGGTACGGACTTTCCGCCTGTACGGGCAGAAGCGGATCCTGACTGAGGCATGTCCCTGACGGGGTGCCCGGTCAGGACCCGCTTCTTTGCGCAGACGGGCACATCCCGGACACTGCATGGACAGAGCCGGCGGAACGGGGCTTCTGAAGGCGGAGAAGGGCATCCTGCTCCGTTTGCACAATTTGTTACATTGTGGTAAAATGGCTCGGTAGTATAAAATTTGGGAGGAATCGGAAATGTCAGGACACTCCAAGTGGGCGAACATAAAGTTTAAAAAAGGCAAGGCTGATGCACTGCGCGGTAAGATCAATACCAAGATCGGTCGTGAGATCACGATCGCTGTTCGTATGGGTGGCTCTGATCCTACAGGGAATATGAGACTGAAGCTGGCTCTTTCCAAAGCCAAAGCGAACAATATTCCCAAAGACAATATCAAACGGGCTATTGCCAAGGGTGAAGGGTCTACGGAAGGCTCCAATTACGAGTCCATTACATATGAAGGGTACGGCCCTGCAGGCGTTGCCATGATGGTGACGGCGCTGACCGACAACCGCAACCGTACGGCTGCCGATATCCGCCACGTGTTCTCCAAGGGCGGGAACATGGGCGAATCAGGCTGCGTCAGCTGGATGTTCAAGAATAAAGGTCTCTTCACGATCGAGAAGGAAGGGGCACCTGCCGAAGACGAAGTGATGGAAATCGCCCTTGAAGCAGGGGCTGAGGATATGGAGACGACGGATGATGCCTACATCATCACGACTTCTCCGGAAGATTACGATGCTGTCGAAAAGGCGCTGGCTGATCACAATATTGAAGTTGCCATGAGCGAATTATCCCTGATTCCTGACAATACAGTTGCCGTCACGGGTGAGGATGCCGAAAAAGTACAGAAGATGATTGATAACTTCGATGATCTCGATGATGTGCAGGACGTGTATACGAACGCTGACCTGCCTGAGGAAGAGTGACCATCGGATTCCGGCCGGCCTGCTGGGGGATTGCCTCAGACGGCCGGTTTTCTTTTGGAGGGACGCATGCTGGCTTTGGGCATTGATCCGGGAACTGCCATCTGCGGATACGGCCTGGTCCGCCTGGAAAAGAGCAGGCTGATCCCGGTGCATTATGGCGCTGTCTTTACGGATAAGGATGAACTTCCGGAAAAACGGCTGCAGAAAATCTATACGGAGCTCACGGAGCTCATCCATGAGTACCGGCCGGACTTCATGTCCGTGGAAAAACTGTTCTTCAACCGCAATGTGACGACGGCCATCGCCGTGGGTCAGGCGCGGGGCGTCATCGTCCTGGCGGCAGCCATGGCAGATCTGCCGGTCTTCGAGTACACGCCCATCCAGGTCAAACAGGCCATCACGGGGACGGGACGCGCGGACAAACGGCAGGTCACGTATATGGTGACCCGGCTGCTGCACCTGAAAGAAGAGCCCAAACCGGATGACGTGGCGGATGCCCTGGCGATCGGGATTACGGGACTGAACTTTGTCCGCGGGGAAGATCTGCGGGAGAAAGGATCGAAATGATTGGATTTATCAACGGCCGCGTGGATCATATCGGCACGGGTTTCTGCCTGGTCGAGGCGCAGGGAGTCGGCTACCGGATCTTCATGAACGCGTCCGACCTGGGGCGCCTTGCCGTGGATCAGCGGATCAAGATCTATACGTATCTGTCCGTGAGGGAAGATGCGCTGCAGCTTTACGGATTCCTCTCATATGATATGTATTCCCTGTTCACGAAACTCATTACGGTGAGCGGCATCGGTCCCAAGGTGGCGCTGGGCGTCCTTTCCGCGACAAAGACCGACGCCTTTTTCCTGGCCATCCGCAACCGGGATATAAAATATCTGACGAAGCTGCCGGGCATCGGCAAAAAAACGGCTGAACGGATGCTGCTCGAACTGAAGAATCTCGTCGGTCCGGAAACCGGTTCCGCCGGGGAGAGCGGATCCGATATTTTCCAGCCCGTGGACAACTCCCCTCTGGGAGAAGCCATGGACGCCCTTGCTTCTCTGGGATACACGCAGGATGAGATTTCCTATGCCATGAACCGCCTGCAGCTTAGCGGCGGGGAAACGGCTGAAGCAATCATCCGGAAAGCGCTGCAGCTTATGGTGAGGAGGAACTAATGGACGAAGAACAGCGTGTCATCGCAGGCGGCGAACAGCTGCAGGACGGCTGGCAGTACAGCCTGCGGCCGCGGAGCCTGAAGGAATACATCGGACAGGAAAAAGTCAAGAACAATATGAAAGTCTTCATCAAGGCTGCACTGAAACGCCGTGACGCTCTTGACCATGTCCTGCTCTACGGACCTCCCGGCCTCGGCAAGACGACCCTTGCCAATATCATTGCCAATGAACTGAATGTCAATATCCGGATCACGAGCGGCCCTGCCCTGGAACGGCAGGGGGACCTGGCGGCCATCCTCACGAATCTGAGCGAATGCGAAGTGCTCTTCATCGATGAGATCCACCGTCTGCCCAAAACGGTGGAAGAAATCCTCTATTCGGCCATGGAGGACTACGCACTCGATATCATCATCGGCAAGGGACCGGCAGCACGCAGCGTGCGTCTGGATCTGCCGAAATTCACGCTTATCGGAGCGACGACCCGGATGGGTTCCATTGCGGCGCCGCTGCGGGACCGGTTCGGGGTCATCTGCCATCTGGAATTCTATACGCCGGAAGAACTGCAGATCATCGTCGAACGGGCCGCCGAGATCCTCAAGGTCAGCATCGATCCGGAAGGCGCCCTGGAGATCGGACGGCGGAGCCGGGGCACGCCGCGCGTGGCGAACCGCCTGCTGAAGCGCGTCCGTGACTTTGCAGAAGTGGACGGCCTCGACCATATCACGAGCAGCATCTGCCGCTCGACGATGGAACGGCTCGAGATCGATGATTTGGGACTGGATCAGAATGACCGGCGCCTGCTTTCCAAGCTGGTCCGCGATTTTGGCGGGCGGCCCGTCGGCGTCGACACGCTGGCGGCTTCTCTGAACGAGGAAGCAGAGACACTGGAAGATGTCTATGAGCCGTATCTGATGCAGCTCGGCATGCTGCAGCGGACGCCCAAGGGACGGCAGGCCACGCTGAAGGCCTACCAGTATCTGGGTGTCCCGTATCCGGCGGATTGAGAAAGGCTGGGCGTATGAATATCCTGCTGCATGTATGCTGCGGTCCCTGTTCAATTTTTCCGACACAGTCTCTGACAGAACAGGGCCGGGACTTTACTTTATATTTTTTCAATCCCAATATCCACCCGTACAGGGAATTCAAGAGAAGGCTCAATACCCTGCGGGAATACTGCGAGTATAAAAAGTATAAGCTTGTTGTCGATAAAAGCTACCCGCTGGAAGAGACGCTGCGGGGAATGCTTTCAGAGCCCGTCGTGCGCTGTGCCTACTGTTACCGCGTGCGCCTCGAACAGGCAGCGCGCTACGCCAGCGAGAACGGCTTTGATGCGTTTTCGACGACGCTTCTCGTAAGCCCTTACCAGAAGCATCAGATGATCCGGGAAACGGCGGAGGCCATGGGCAAAAAGTACGGGATACCGTTCTATTACCAGGACTTCCGCGAAGGGTACCAGGAGGGCGTCGCCATCAGCCTCCAGCTCGAAATGTACCGGCAGCCCTACTGCGGCTGCATCTTCAGCGAACGGGACCGGTACGAACCGCATAAGAAAAAGAAACTGCTTGCTGCAGGAGCAGCGGGGGAGAAGCAGCCGGAACAAACGGAGCGTCCGGGGGAAAATCAGTGAAGGGGTCAGTTCTGTCTACACATGAGGTGCCTTTATGAAAAGAAAATGGATCCTTTTCTTCTGTCTTCTCTGTCTCTTTATCGCACCGGCCGCCCTGGCTTCCGGCGGCGGACCGAACCTGCGTGTGGGGCTTGTGGCCGGTCAGTTCTCGGCAGAAGTGGAGTCTGAGGGAAAAATCAGGATCGCCGGCAGCGGCAGCAGTCAGGTACTTGCGCCGGGCCGTCATTTTATCAGCGTCAAGAAGGGAGTCCTTTATGCGGATTCCAAAAAGCTGCGCGGCACGATGGTTTCCGTCAGTGCCGTGGACGCAAAGAAACCGGTCCGCATCAATCACCGGTCCTACCGGGGGAGCCTGACCGCCGTCCTCAATGCGGGCGGCAGGAACCTGAGCATCGTCAATACGCTGCCCGTGGAGGAATATCTGTACGGTGTCGTCGCCAAAGAAGTGATGCCCCTCTGGCCCGATGAGGCGATCAAGGCCCAGGCAGTGGCAGCCCGTTCCTTTGCCCTCTGGCATCTTGATCACAGCCAGTACGAAGGGTTCGATATCAAGGCAACGGATATGGGACAGGTCTATGGCGGGATCGAAGCAGAACACGCCAATACGACGAAGCTTGTCGATGCGACGCGGGGCATCGTCGCAACTTATGACGGCGAGCCGATCCAGGCATTTTTTCACAGCTGCAGCGGCGGCTACACCGAATCGGCCGGCGAGGTCTGGTCGAAGGATGTGCCCTATCTGAAGGCAGTCGTCGATTATGATCAGGATGCTCCCAATTACAGCTGGACAAAATCTTTTACCCAGGTCCAGCTGGAACGGATCCTCAGCCAGGCCGGCTATCAGCTCGGCAGTCTCCAGGGCATCCGGGTCTCGGCGCTGGGGAAAGCGCCCCTCAAATGGTCCGCCGACAGAGGGACGTCGGGCCGGGTCAAACGGATCGTCTTCCGCGGTTCCAAAGGCAGCGCCACACTGACGGGCAGCAAAGTCCGGACGCTGCTGGGACTGAACAGCACCCTCTTCGATGTCTATATCGGTACGGATACACCGCAGGAGCTGGATGTGCTGATTACGAATTCCTATGGCTACCCGGTCACGGACAAAAAAATCGAGCTGGGCACGAAACAGGATAAGCGCGGGAACGCCGTCGGGGACCTGCATCTTTTTTCCGGCGTGCCGGGCGAGAAAGTCAGTTTCGTCGGCGGCGGCTGGGGCCATGGTGTGGGACTCAGCCAGTGGGGCGCCCGGGGCATGGCCCTGTCGAAACAGGCCCGCAGGAAAAAGGATTATTACCGGACCATCCTCGCCCATTATTATCAGGGGATTTCCATCGAGAAACTCTACTGATGCGGCAGGGATGAACCGGCCCACAGAAAATCAAGGTAGGAGAAATTATGGATGTAAAAGATTTTGATTACGAGCTGCCACAGGAACTCATCGCGCAGACGCCCATCGAACCGCGCGATGCTTCGCGGCTGCTCGTCATGGATAAAAAGACGGGAGCCCTCGAACACCGTCATTTTTACGATCTGCCGGACTATCTGAAGCCCGGTGATGTGCTGGTCTTTAACGACACGCGGGTCATCCCGGCCCGGCTCCATGGCTTCAAGACCACGGGCGCCCATGTGGAGGTCTTCCTGCTGACGCGGAAGAACAATACGGACTGGGAAGTCCTGGTCCGCCCGGGCAAGAAGCTCCAGGAAGGCGCGGAAATCCGCTTCAGTGATGAACTGAGCTGTACGATCCTCAGCAAGACCGACTTTGGCGGCCGGATCGCCCGGTTCCATTTCAGCGGCATCTTCGAAGAGATCCTGGACCGTCTGGGAGAGACCCCGCTGCCTCCGTACATCCATGAAAAGCTCGCGGACAGCGAGAGGTACCAGACCGTTTACAACCGGGAGCGGGGGAGTGCCGCCGCCCCTACGGCAGGCCTCCATTTTACGAAGGAACTCATGCAGAAAATCCGTGATATGGGTGTGGAAGAAGTCTTTGTGACACTGCATGTGGGTCTTGGCACGTTCCGCCCGGTCAGCGAGGAACGGATCGAAGACCATAAGATGCACCGCGAGTTCTATACGGTGAGCCAGGAAGCGGCGGACGCACTCAACCGTGCAAAAGCGGAAGGCCGGCGCATCATTGCCGTCGGGACCACGTCCGTACGCACGCTCGAATCAGCCGGCGCGGACGGCGTCATGAAGGCCGGCGGGAACTGGACGCAGATCTTCATCTATCCGGGCTTCAAATTCCATTTCGTCGATGCCCTGATCACGAACTTCCATCTGCCCCAGAGCACGCTCATCATGCTCGTGTCGGCCCTGTCGACGCGGGAGAATATCCTCCACGCCTATCAGGTCGCTGTCGGGGAACGCTACCGTTTCTTCAGTTTCGGCGACGCCATGTTCATCAAAGACTGAACCGGAAAGGTTTCCCGTCCGGTCCGGCCTCGCCCGGAAGAGCGTAAGAAAGCATCTTGCCAATGTCTCTGCCAAACCGTGACGGCGCCCGGATCCGGACTCATCAGTCTTTTTCCCTGCAGCAAAGGAGTTTCCATGCATTCCGTTTATTACGAACTTATCAAAGAAGATCCGCGTTCGGGAGCCCGGCTGGGCAGACTGCACACGCCGCACGGGACCTTTGACACGCCCATGTTCATGCCCGTAGGGACCCAGGCGACGGTCAAGACCCTGACGCCGGAAGAACTGTACGCCATGAAGTCCCAGGTGATCCTGGCCAATACGTACCATCTGTTCCTGCGGCCCGGGACGGATCTCATCCGCCGGGCCGGCGGCGTGCACCGGTTCATGAATTACAACCGCGGCATGCTGACTGACAGCGGCGGCTTCCAGGTCTTCAGCCTGGGATCCATCCGCAAGATCACGGAGGAAGGCGTCATGTTCCGTTCCTACATCGACGGCTCGCGCCAGTTCCTGAGTCCGGAAGTTTCCATGAAAGCGCAGGAGGATATCGGCGCTGACATCATCATGGCTTTCGACGAGTGCATCCCCTATCCGGCGGACTTCGATTATGCCAAAAAATCCACGGAACGGACGACCCGCTGGGCGAGGCGCTGCCTTGCTGCAAAGAGCCGGGACGACCAGGGCCTCTTCGGCATCGTCCAGGGCGGGATGTATCCGGATCTCCGCCGTTACAGCGCCGAGGCCCTGACGGAACTCGATTTTGCCGGCATGGCGATCGGCGGGCTGAGTGTGGGGGAACCCCATGAGCTGATGTATGATATCCTGGGAAAGACCACCCAGTGGCTGCCGAAGGACAAGGCGCGGTACCTGATGGGTGTCGGTACGCCGGACTGCCTTGTGGAGGCCGTGAATCTCGGTGTCGACATGTTCGACTGTGTCTATCCGACGCGGGTCGCCCGCAATGGGACGGCCATGGTCCGGACGGGGCGCCTCGTCATCCGCAACCAGGAATTCTTTGATGATTTCCGTCCCATCGAAGAAGGCTGTGACTGTTATACGTGCCGTCATTTCTCCAGAGCCTACATCCGTCATCTCTTCAAGTCGGATGAGCTCCTCGGAATGCGGCTCTTGACTATACATAATCTGCATTTTCTGCTAAAATTTGCTGAGGACATGCGTACTGCCATTGCTAACGATACGTTCCCGGAATTCAGGCGGACGTTCTTAGATCAATATGTGTACTCATCAAGGAGGTCGTAGTAAAAATGGAAAATCTTTTGCAAATGGCTTGGCCCTTCGTACTGATGGCGGCAATCTTCTATCTGCTGATCTACCGTCCGCAGAAGAGGGATCAGAAGAAGCGTGTGGAAATGCTGGAATCCCTGAAAGTGGGGACCCGCATCGTCACCATCGGTGGCATCTACGGTGAAATCACGAAAGTGATGGATGACCGGCTCCGCATCAAGGTGGCGGAAGGCGTGGAAATCCGCATCCGCAAGACCGCTGTCGGTTCCGTGCTGACGACGACTTTTGAAAAAGCTGCAGCCGGAGCTGAAAAGAAAGCGGACAAGAAAGAAGAGAAAAAGACGGAAGCCGCTGCTGAGCAGCCTGCAGAAACTGCTGAGCCTGCCGGGGAAGCCGAAAGCGCTCCCGAAACAGCAGCTCCTGCCGAAAAAGAGGCGCAAAAATAAATGGATAAACGTTCGCTTCGCCAGGAGATGCGGGAAAAGCGCAGCCATCTGAGCCCGCGGGAAATCAATAAATACAACCGCGAGATCAACAGCCACATTTCCGTAAGCCGTCTTTTCCTGGAAGGCAAAGTCATCATGGGGTATCTTGCTGCTCCGGGGGAAGTCAATATCGATCCTTCTCTGCAGACCGCCCTTGCGATGGGCAAGACCGTCTGCGTGCCCCAGATCCTTGACCGCAACGGGAATATGCAGGCAGTCAAACTGACTTCGCTGAAGAAACTGAGC
The DNA here is from genome assembly GCA_900315205.1 of uncultured Acidaminococcus sp. GTDB lineage: Bacteria > Bacillota > Negativicutes > Acidaminococcales > Acidaminococcaceae > Acidaminococcus. The sequence continues at coordinate 2,606 of OMYF01000036.1, read as the reverse complement.
CAGGACTGTTTCGGCATCCGTACACCGGGAGAACCGGTGGAAGTGGTGCCGCCTGAGGATATCGACCTGATCCTGGTCCCGGGCAGCTGCTTTACGGAGCATGGTGACCGGCTGGGCAAGGGAAAGGGATTCTATGACCGCTTCCTGCCCAAATGCACCAAAGGCGTCAGCATGGGGGTTGCCAACGAAATCAATGTCGTTGCTGAACTGCCCACGAATTCCCACGATGTCAAGATCCGTTACCTCGTGACGGAAAAAGCACTTCGCGTGTGCAAATAAACGAAAACCCGAGGAGGAATTTTATTTTGCAGAGAAACAGTCGCATCAAACTGATCGTTTCGGTGCTGGCTATCATTATCTGCTTTGCTGCATTCATCAGGCCCTTAGCGATGTCCGTAAAGCAGGGCCTCGACCTGCAGGGCGGTACGCACGTCGTACTGCAGGCACAGGATACACCGGATGCCAAAGTGGACGATGATGCCCTGAACCGCTCGATCAGTATCATCGAACGCCGGGTCAATGAACTCGGCCTGACCGAACCGGTCATCCAGCGCCAGGGCAAGGACCGCATCATTGTGGAACTGCCCGGTGTCAAGGATCCGGAACAGGCTATTGCCATGCTGGGCCGTACAGCCATGCTGGAATTCAAGGATATGAACGGCAACACGGTGCTGACCGGCAAGGATCTGAAAGATTCCAAGGCCAGTGTCGATCAGGCTGGCCGGCCGGTGGTCACGCTCCAGTTCAATGAAGAAGGCAAGAAGAAATTCGGCGAACTGACCGCAGCCAATGTGGGCAATCAGATCGCCATCCTGCTCGATGGGGAAGTCCTTACGGCTCCCCGCGTCAGTGAGCCCATTACGGGCGGCAGTGCCCAGATCACGGGTTCCCGGGATGCCAAGGAAGCAGAGCATCTGGCCATCCTGCTGCGCAGCGGCAGCCTGCCGGTCAAACTGGAAATCGTAGAAAACCGTACCGTCGGTCCTACCCTGGGGCAGGATTCCAAGGATAAGAGCATCAAAGCCTTTGCCATCGGCCTGAGCGGTGTCTTCCTCTTCATGCTGGTCTTCTACCGTCTGTCCGGTCTGGTGGCTGACATTGTCCTGCTGCTTTATACGCTGCTTTTGCTGGGCTGCATGAAGGGCCTGAATGCGACGCTGACTCTGCCCGGTATCGCCGGGATCATCCTGTCCATCGGCATGGCCGTCGATGCCAACGTCCTGATCTTTGAGCGTTTCAAGGAAGAGATCCGCACCGGCAAGACCCTGCGGGCTTCCATCAATTCAGGATTTTCACGTGCTTTTGTGACCATCCTCGACTCGAATGTGACGACCCTTATGGCTGCAGCGGTCCTGTTCTACCTCGGGACGGGCCCTGTCAGAGGATTTGCCGTAACCCTGGCGCTCGGCGTCCTGATGAGTATGTTCACGGCGATCACCGTGACCAAATTCATCCTGAACGCCCTCGTCGGCAGCCAGTTCACGAAGAATCCTTTCCTGTACGGTGCCGGGCACAGTGAGAAGAAAGAGGAGGCGGCAAAATGAGCAAAAGATTTTCTATTGTCAGGCACGCCAGGATCTTCTTCTCCATCTCCTGTATCTTCCTGCTCATCGGCATTGGATCCATGCTGCTGCGCGGATTCAACCTGGGCATCGACTTTACCGGCGGCAGTATCCTCGACCTTAAATTTGACAACCCTGTGACGGTTTCCCAGATCCGGGACGTCATGAGCGACCATAAGATGGGAAACAGCATCATCCAGCTGGGCGGTTCCGACGGGAACCAGGTCCAGGAAAGCCAGTCCGTCCTGATCCGCACGGGACTCATTTCGGATGAACAGCGCGTGGCTGTGATGAACGACCTGAGCCAGCGCGTCGGGACGAATCAGGTCCTGCGTGTGGAAAACGTCGGAGCCACCGTGGGCAGGGACCTGGTCAAACAGGCCGTCGGCGCCGTGGTCCTGAGCTGGGTGCTGATGATCATCTATATCACGATCCGGTTCGAGCACAACTTTGCTTTTGCTGCCATCATCGCTCTGATCATCGACGTCCTCGTGACCCTGAGCTGGTTCTCCCTGCTGCACCTGGAGATCGATTCGTCCTTTGTGGCGGCGCTCCTCACGGTCGTAGGGTATTCCATCAACGGAACCATCGTGATCTTTGACCGCGTCCGCGAGAACATGCATACCCACCGCCGCAGTGAAAGTATGGGCGACATGGTGGACAACAGCATCTGGCAGACGATGACGCGGTCCATCTATACGACGGTGACGACACTTTTTGCCGTTGTTGCCATCTTTCTTTTCGGCGGCGAGACCATCAAGAATTTCTCCTTTGCCATGCTCGTCGGTTTTTCGAGCGGCTTCTATACTTCCACTTTCCTGGCCGGTCCCCTGTGGCTGTTCCTGAAGGGCAGGAAGAAGAAAGCCTGAGTGTTTCCCCAATTCCATATGGATCCCCGGTCCCGGTCCTGCCGGTTCCGGGGATCTTTTGTTGCAGGGTGCACAGCTAAGTGTAAAATAGTTCTCGGTGAAATGAATAATCCTTTATAAAGTTGCAAAAAGAAAGACCTTCATCTTAAAATAGTTTTAGCTACAAAACTTAACA
>OMYF01000017.1 GCA_900315205.1 uncultured Acidaminococcus sp. | reverse complement strand
CGGACGGCTGGATGCTTCCGCTGAAGAATGTGTGGCGGCGGCCGTACGGGTCGGGGCGGACAGCTTTATCCGGCACCTGCCCCAGGGATATGATACGGTTCTGAAGGGGGCCGGAGCCGGCCTCAGCCAGGGTCAGTGCCAGCTGCTTGCCATTGCCAGGGCAGCGGTGGCCGATCCGCCGGTCATGATCATGGACGAAGCCACTTCCAGCATCGACACGCGGACGGAACGGATCGTCCAGCGGGGGATGGATGCCCTGATGGAGGGACGGACGGTGTTCGTCATTGCCCACCGGCTCTCCACTGTGCGGAACGCGGATCAGATCCTGGTGCTGGAGCACGGAAAGATCCGGGAGCGGGGTACTCACGAAGAGCTTCTGGCGCGGCACGGCATGTACTGGCAGCTGTATACCGGTGCATTTGAACTGGAATGAGCAGGGAAAAAGCAGGGCAATATATAAAACAGCCTGCAAAACTCGTGGAATCGAGTTTGCAGGCTGTTATCCGTATCATATCGCAGCGATAAAACAAATGGCGGAGAGGGTGGGATTCGAACCCACGGTCCCTTTCAGGATCGCCAGTTTTCAAGACTGGTGCCTTAAACCGCTCGGCCACCTCTCCGTGCAACAGCTAAAGTATATAGGAACTTCCACCCCTTGTCAAGAAATGGCGCAAGGCTGCAGGCGGGGGAACGGGTTCCTGCAGGCCTGATGATTCAGCATCCCCGGTTTTGATTTTACAGGTGCAATGCGGGCCTGTGTATTGTACAATAAAGGAAAAACAACGGATGGCGCCGGAAAATCGGCAGCGGGCGGCAGGAACCGACGGCTGCAGGGTTTTGGCAGGCGCAGAAAGGAATAAGGTATGGATTTTGATGCACTGAGTTACCGGTATCCATCCCGCCGCAGTGTCGTGTACGGCCGCCGCGGCATGGTCTGCACGTCCCAGCCTCTGGCAGCGCTTGCGGGCCTCGACATGCTCAAACGGGGCGGCAATGCTGTCGATGCCATCCTTGCGGCGGCCGTCTCTATGACAGTCCTGGAACCGACCAGCAACGGCCTTGGCAGCGACGCCTTTGCCATCCTGTGGGATGCCGGGACAAAATCCCTTTATGGTCTGAACGGCAGTGGATATGCACCGCGGGCATTATCGGTGGAGGCCGTCAGAAAGACGGGATGCACGAAGATGCCGGACCGGGGCTGGCTTCCTGTGACAGTTCCCGGGGCGCCTTCGGCCTGGGCGGAGCTGCATCGGCGGTTTGGACGGCTGCCCTTTGCCGAACTGTTCGAGCCGGCCATCGCCTATGCGGAAGACGGGTATGCGGTCCAGCCCGTGACGAGCCTGCTCTGGCAGCGGGCGGAGGAGACTTTTGAACCGTACCGGGATGAACCTGCTTTCCAGCCGTTCTTTGAGACTTTCCTGCAGTCCGGTGCCCCCCGGCCGGGAGCGGTTGTCCGCCTGCCGGACCATGCCGCAGCGCTGCGCAAGCTGGCTGCGACCGGCTGCGAAAGCTTCTACCGCGGGGAAATCGCGGCTGCGATCGATACATTTTCACGCAGGACGGGCGGAGCCCTGCGCGAAGAAGACCTTGCTGCCTACCGGGCAGAATGGGTGACGCCGGTGCAGCTGCGGTACCATGGCTATGATGTCTGCGAGCTGCCGCCCAATGGCCACGGCATCGTGGCGCTGATGGCTCTCAATATCCTGCAGAAACTGGGCAGACTGGCGGACCGTGATGCGGAGCAGACCGTCCACCGGCAGCTCGAGGCGATGAAGCTCGCTTTTGTGGACGGACAGGAGTACATCACCGATCCCAGAGCCATGAAGATGCCCGTCGCGCATCTGCTGAGCGATGCGTATGCAGCAGGCCGGGCGGCAGAAATCGGAGAAGCTGCGCTGCTGCCAAAACCCATCGATCCGGACTGCGGCGGCACGGTATATCTTTGCGCGGCCGATGGAGAAGGAAATATGGTTTCCTTCATCCAGAGCAACTTCAAAGGCTTTGGCAGCGGCATCGTCATTCCCGGATACGGCATTTCCCTGAATGACCGGGGCTGCAGCTTCCGCCTGGATGAAACCGCGGCGAACGTCCTCATGCCCGGCAAGAAACCGTATCATACCATCATTCCCGGTTTTCTGCTGAAGGACGGGGCCCCCGTAGGGCCTTTTGGCGTCATGGGTGGCTTCATGCAGCCCCAGGGCCATGTACAGGTCCTGATGAATCTGATCGATTACGGCCTCAATCCGCAGGAGGCCCTGGACGCGCCGCGGTGGCAGTGGCTGGGCGGCAGGAAGATCGAACTGGAACCCGGTTTCGGAAGAGCTGTGGCGGACAGCCTGCGCCGCCGCGGGCATGAAGTGACGGTTAACCCGGATGCCACCGGTTTTGGCCGCGGTCAGATGATCTTGAGGAATCGGGAAGGCGTCCTTGCCGGAGCCACGGAACCCCGGGCTGACGGCATGGTGGCCGCCTGGTAAGGAGGAAAAGGATATGAAAAAAATTACATTCATCTATTTAGCGACCTGTCCCTACTGCGCCAATGCGCGCAGGGCCATGGCTGAACTGAAGGAAGAGAATCCGGCCTGCAGGCAGGTCCCTTTCGAAGCCATTGACGAAGCAGCGGAACCTGATAAGGCTGCGGTCTATGGGGATTCCTATTATTATGTGCCGACTTTCTTTGTGGATGGCAAAAAACTGTACGAAGCATCTCCGGACGATACGTATGAAATCATCCGGGATCATGTAAAGGAAGTGTTCCGGGCAGCCATGCAGGACTGACGGACCGGGGAAAGCCATGCCGGATGGATTCGCTGATTCTGCCGGTCAAATCCCGGCTGCTGTATTTCCGCATGATCTTTCACGGTATCATCTTTTCCAGCACATATTTGCCGATCTTTACGCTGTCATGACCTGTATCCGGGACGGTCTCCAGGGTCCAGCGCAGGGTGATCCCCTGCCTGCGGGCGGCACGTTCTGCGGAGGCAAAGAAATTCCGGCCCCGTTCGAGACGGTTTTTGCCCTGCGCGGCGGCGCGGGGTGTCATCCGGAGACCGAAACTGGTCTTTGTGTCATTTTCTCCGACGAGGAGTGTAACAGGCCGTAAAAAGGCAGTTTCGAGGGAACAGGTCCCGGGCGGCAGCCCTTTGAGGCCGTAAGGGAAGGGGATATCTGCTTCCGGCAGGGTATACCAGCCCGCATTGGCACAGTAGATCGAGCTGAAGATCCGGGTATCGCCAAAAAGGACATAGCGGTGCAGCAGCTGGCTGCCCGCGGAATGCCCCAGCACCACAAAGGGGCCTGCGGCACCGGTGCGCTGTTTCAGTTCTGCCGCAAATCGGGTGAGAGCGGTGAACATCCATTTTTCCCGGGGCTGCAGCACTCTTTTTCCATTCCCGTCATGGCCGAGCATATTGCCTGATGCGTATTCAGGGAAAGCTGTTTCTGGGAAAAGCGGGCAGACGAGAAAGACCTTTGCCTTCTCCGCGCTTTCCCGGAGAGCTGTACAGATGGCTTCGGCCCGGCGCCCTTTTCCGTGGAAATAAAGGAGAAGTGGCCGGTCCGGTGTCCAGCCTTCCGGTTTTACGTAATAAAGTGAAATGGTGCGGCTGCCAAAATCACACAGGGTCTCACCCTGTCCCGCCCTGAAGGAACGGGACTCCGTGCCGGCTTCCGGGTCCGGCCCAGAAGGCTGCGGCAGGTCAGGACGGCAGGCGGACAGCAGGGTGAGGGCTGCCAGGAGGAACAGAAAAAAGCGTTTCACAGCGGAACTCCTTTCCGTCAGCAGATTGAGCCGGGGTTCTCCTCAAAGTGCTTGACTTTTTTGGGATTATCGTGTAAAGTAATCTAGTCAGTTGTTTCGGAGTGGTACTCAAGTGGCTGAAGAGGACGGTTTGCTAAATCGTTAGGGGGGTTACACCCCGCCAGGGTTCAAATCCCTGCCACTCCGCCATATAAGAAAATCGGGAGGCATTGGAATTTTCCAGTGCCTCTCTTATTTTATTTGCAGAAGGAACATTTTTAAAGTGCTTTTTGGTTTTGCAGGATTTCCGGCTGCTTTCTGCAGGAAGCTGCATAAGCACAGCCTATGGAAAAATGGAATTGAAATAAAAATTATAAGCGATCCTTATTAAATTATGCAAAATCCATATTGGACAGGACAAAATCCATTTTCTACAATAGAAGGAATACAGTGGAACCGTTCCATGATCTGGATAGAAGGAGAAGAATATGAGCAAAGTACGCAGATCCCTGGCATGGGTTATCGGCGGGGATGATCAGAAATTGCAGGAAGCGCTTGCCAGCGAGGCGGACGTGATTACTTTTGAACTGGAAGACTTATGCCCGGCCGGTGCCAAGGAAAAGGCCCGCGCGTGGGTCGTGGAGACTCTTCGTCATACGGATTTTGGGAGCAAGGAAGTGGCAGTCCGGATCAATTCCTTTGATTCTCCGTGGGGACGCAGGGATCTGGAGGCAGTCCTGCCCTGCCTGCCCGATATCATCCGTCTGCCCAAATGCGAAAATCCCCGTGATGTGCTTGATGTGGATGCCATCATTACACAGTATGAGCTGACCCACGACAAGCCGCGGAACACGGTGGAACTGTTCCTTATGATCGAGACCCCTCTGGGCGTCCGCAACGCCTATGAACTGGCTTCCTGCAGCAGCCGTGTGACCGGACTGACCCTTGGCGCTGTGGATCTGACGACGGCCCTGGGAGTCAAACGGGACCTGACGGAAAAGAGCCTGCAGCTCGTCTATGCCAAGCAGAAGCTCGTCATGGATGCCAGGGCAGCCGGCGTCGATGCCTTTGATACGGCTGTATTCTGCCCGGAAGGGGAAAATCCTGATGTGGAGGCCTTTGTCCGCACGGATACGGAAGATGACAAAAAGCTGGGCTTTGCCGGACGGGGACTGACGAACCTGCGCCATGCGCCCATCATCAATGCTGTCTACAGTGACAGTGCAAAGGAAATCGATTTTGCCAGACGGGTCGTGACTGCCTATGAAAATGCTCCGGAAGAAGAAAAGGCCCATCTCTATGTGGACGGAAAGTATGTGGATGTGCCCGTGTACCAGGCAGCTGTCCGGACGTTGGAACGGAATCAAATCAAATAGCGGCCGGACGCAGCGGATGGATCTCCGGATCTTCTGTTTCTGTCCACCGGTTTTTTCTGCGTAAGCGGCTGTATCAAAAAGGGTCCGGGCCCTTTGGCGTATGATATGTACACCAGGGGGCTCGGACCTTTCTGTATCTGCAGAGAACTGGCCGGACAGGAAGCTTCTATTCTTTTTTCTGCGGGCATTCCCTGTTGTCCGGTACGATTTCTCCGATCCCATCCAGGATGTAATGAGGACAGTAGGAGAAGTGCTTCATGTTTTCCTTCGTCGTGACGCCGGTCAGGACGAGGACGGTCTCCAGGCCGCTTTCGATGCCGGCAATGATGTCCGTATCCATGCGGTCGCCGATCATGACGGCGTCTTCGGAATGGACACCCAGTTTCTTCAGCCCCGTCCGCATCATGAGAGGATTCGGCTTGCCGATGAAATAGGCCTGCCTGTCCGTGGCCAGCTCGATGGGAGCCACCAGAGCACGGCAGGCAGGGATGATCCCGCGGTCGCTCGGTCCGGTCAGGTCGGAGTTGGTGGCGATCAGTTTGGCCCCCTTGTTGATGAGCTCCGTTGCCTTGATGATCATTTCATAATTGTAGCCCGTCGTTTCTCCCACGACGACATAATCGGGATTGACGTCGTTGAAGGGGATCCCCACGTCGTAGAGCGCGTTCAGCAGCCCGTGGGCGCCGATGACATAGGCACTGCAGCCCGGGGCCTGGGTCTTCAGGAACTGTGCCGTCGCCAGGGCACTTGTATAAAAGTGGCAGACATCGATGTCGATGCCCATGGCAAGGAGCTTGGCGTGTAGTTCCAGGGGAGTCCGGTCGCTGGCATTGGTCAGGAACAGGAACTGCTTCTTTTCTTTCCGGAGCCATTCCACGAACCTGGCCACGCCCGGAAGCAGGGTGGAACCGTGGTAGATGACGCCGTCCATATCGCTGATGAAACCCGATTTTCTGCGGATGATTTCAAGATCTCGCATAGCTGCACCTCCGTGATCATGATTCCATTATGAGTAAGGGCGCAGAAAAATACAAGGTGTTTTACAGGTATTTTACAGCACCCGTGCAAAGTTTTCCTGCACGGACAGCTTTGCACCTTTCCCCTCTCTATATTATAATTAAACGGTATGAATTGAAAATTTGTTTTTTCTGTCCAGAAAGAAAGGATATCAGTATGAAAGAAATGACTCCGGAACTGCTTGCCCGGTTCCGCCAGGCATATGCACAGGACGAATCCGCCAGGACGCTCCAGGCAGCCCTGGCCAAAACGGATATGACGGCGCTGTCCTATCTGCCCACGGCAGGCGCCAGGCTCAAGGGTGCGTTTTCCGTGGAAGTGAAGACACGGGGCATCACAGCCCAGGAACAGTCCGGCCGCTGCTGGCTCTTTGCAGCGCTCAACATCCTGCGGGAAAAGGTCGCTGAAAAATGCGGTCTTGAGGATTTTGAGCTTTCCCAGAATTTCCTGTCCTTTTACGACAAACTGGAAAAAGCCAACAATGTCCTGGAAATGGTCATCGCACACGCCCATGAACCGCTTAAGGGACAGCAGATGCAGTACATCCTCTGGGGCATCACGGACGGCGGCTACTGGTGCGCGGCGGCGGACCTCATCGAGAAATACGGCGTGGTCCCCAAGCAGGTCCAGCCGGAATCGTATCAGTCCGGCCATACAGCGCAGTTCCTTGCCACGGTCAACCGACTCATCCGCAAAGATGCCAGAGAGCTGCGGGAGCTTGTCCTTGCCGGGCAGGATCCCTATCCCCGCAAGCAGGAAATGCTGCAGGAAATCTACAAGGCTGAATGCATCGCTTTTGGCGAACCGGTCACGGAATTTGATTTTGCCTATCAGGATAAAGATAAAAAGTTCCATGAGGAACGTCACCTCTCGCCGCGGGCCTTCTATGAAAAATATGTGGGCGTGTCCCTGCGGGACTATATTCCCGTCATCAATGAACCGACGGAACAGAATCCCCTGAACCGCCTGATCCAGTTCCATGGCGTGGAGAATATGGCCGGGCGTGACATGAAGGCTCTCAATCTGCCGCAGGAAGCCATGGAAGATCTGTGCGTGAAACAGCTGCAGGCCGGAGATCCCGTCTGGATCGCCTGTGATGCCGGTGCCTTCATTGCCCGCAAGGAGGGTGTCTGGGACCCTCAGAGCGTCAGGAACGAAGCGCTCCTCGGCGGATTTTCCACAGAGATGCCAAAAGGCCGGCGGCTGGAATACAACAGCAGTTCTGCCTCGCATGCCGTCCTTTTGACGGGCGTCCACTTTGACGGGATGGGAAAGCCGGACCGCTGGAAGATTGAAAACTCCTGGGGGAAAGATGTGGGCAGCAGCGGATATTTCGTCTGCTCAGAACCCTATTTCAGGGACTATGTCTATGAAGCGGTCATCCACCGCAGCCATCTGACGCCGCAGCAGCTGGCGCTCCTGGAAAGTGAACCGGTCCTGATCAACGCCTGGGACGAAGATCACTGAGCGGGTACAGAACCTGTGTGGTGCGGAAAGATCCTGTGAGACAGAAGTCTTCCGCGCCTGCGGGTTCTCTTTTCAGTTTGCAGCAAAGGACCGCTGCTTCTGATTTTGCGGGAATTATGTTAAAATAAAATACTATCTTGAAGGAGGAAGGCTATGGAAATCAAACCTCTGCTGCAGGCCATGGAAGCCTACCGGCGGGCGGGGGTATACCCTATGCATACACCGGGGCACAAAGGCGGCCGCGGTGCCGACCCGGATCTTAAGGACCTGCTCGGTGACAGGGCTCTGGCAGCAGATGTGTCGCTGATGGCTGAACTGGATGATATCCATCACCCTTCCGGCTGTCTCCGTGATGCGGAAACGATGGCGGCAGAGCTCTACGGAGCGGACCGCTGCTTTTTCGGCGTCAATGGCACGAGCGGTGTCATCCATGGCATGCTCCTTGGTGCGCTCCGTCCCGGCGACAGGATCCTGGTGCCGCGCAACAGCCATAAATCCGTCCTGGGCGGCCTGATCCTGGCAGGGCTGCAGCCGGTTTACCTGCTCCCGGCCTGGGATGACACCTGGCGCCTGGCACTGCAGATTACGCCGCGGCAGGTGGAAGAAGCCCTTGACCGGGATCCATCCATCAAAGCCGTGTTCCTGACGACGCCGAATTATTTCGGCCTGGCAGCTGATACGGAGGCCATTGCCGGCATCGCCCATGCTCATGGGGCGCTGCTTCTGGTGGATGAAGCGCATGGGCCCCATCTGGGGTTTTCAGATGCGCTTCCGCCGAGCGCCATGGCATGCGGCGCCGACGCGGCAGCCCAGAGTACCCATAAGATCACTGGAGCCCTGACGCAGTGTTCCCTGCTGCAGGTCTCCTACCGCCGGATTCGGCCGGAGCGCATGGAAGCAGCCATGAGCACGGTGACGACGACAAGCCCGAATTACCTTTTGATGGGTTCTCTTGACGCGGCGCGGGCCCAGCTGGCTGCCAAAGGCAGAGCCATGGCTGAGGCATCGCTTGCGGCAGCGGCTGTGCTGCGCCGGGCGCTCCGGTCCGTCCCGGGACTCCCCGTCCTGGAGGATGAACTTGTCGGCAAGGGCGGCGTCAGAGCCGTCGATGGGGGCAAAGTGACCATCCTGACAAGCCCTCTCGGCCTTACGGGAATGGAAGCGGCGGATCTTCTGCGGGCAGCGGGCATTGCCGTGGAGCTTGCGGATGAGGACCATGTCCTTTTCCTTGTGACCTATGCGGATGCCAATGACGAATTTGCCGCTGTCTCGGCTGTGATCCGGGACACGCTCCAGGCCGGAAGAAAGACCGGACGGCAGCTGGAACCGGCTAAGCCCTACCGGACCCTGCCGGTCCAGCGGATGCTGCCGCGGGAAGCTTTTTTTGCCAGCCGTCAGGCCGTGCCCTTTGAAGCGGCTGCCGGCAGGATCTGCGGAGAAAGCATCAGTTTCTATCCGCCGGGGATTCCGCTCATCATGCCGGGAGAAGAAATCGACAGCAGCCTGATCCGGTACTGCCGTCAGATGCAGGCGCGGAAGCTCAACGTGAGCGGCCCCCGCGACAGCCTGCTGCAGACAATTGAGGTGATTGGACCATGAAGGGTATATTCATCACACTGGAAGGGCCGGACGGAAGCGGCAAGACAACCCAGGCCCGCCATCTGGCTGAATATTTTCAAAAACACGGACGGAAAGTCGTGACGACACGGGAACCGGGCGGTACATCTCTGGCGGAGACGCTGCGGGACCTGGCTCTCGATCCGCATCTGCCCGTGAGCAAGATCACGGAGAGCCTGCTCCATCTGGCGGCCCGGGCGGATCATGTGGAAAAAGTCATCCGGCCGGCTCTCGCCGCAGGCAGAGTCGTCATCTGCGACCGCTTCAGTGATTCCATGCTCGTTTATCAGGGCGTGATCGGCGGCCTGTCACTGGATGTGCTGCGCCGACTCAATGCCTTTGCCACGGAAAAGCTCGAACCGGACCTGACCTTCCTGTTCGACGGTTCGCCCGAAGCTTTCCTGCCGCGGCGCCGGGCGCGCGGCGTCAGTGATAAATTCGAAGCAGCCGGCCTGGCTTTCCAGCAGAGGATCCGCGAAGGCTATCTCCTGCTCGCCGGGCAGGAACCGGAACGGATCGCAGTGCTGGACGCCACGGCCAGCGAGGCAGAAGTGACGCGGGCCATCGTAAAAAAAGTGGAAAAATTTGTCTAAATAAGGTATGCTGATTACGGCCTGTCTGAAAAGCCTTGAGGGCAGGGACAGTGCGGATGCACCGGGACGTCTGCCGACAGAAGCGGCTCTCCGGGAATCCCGCTGCTTATCATTTTAATTATTATTTATTGAAGGGAAATCGCCATGTGGGACAGGGTACTCGGACATCAGGAAAACAAGGCCTTTCTGCGTTCCATGCTGCAGGGAGAAAGAAAGACCCCGTCCCTGCTTTTCTACGGACCCGAGGGCATCGGCAAACGGACGCTGGCCCTGGAGTTTGCCAGGAGTTTCCTCTGTCTGCGTGACCCTCTGGCAGATCACTGCGGCTGCCCGAGCTGCCGCCGCTTCGATCTTGCTGTGGAGGCCCTGGAGCAGAAAAAGGAAGCCGGGGAAAAAGAAAGCCTGGATGACCAGATGAACTGCAAGACCGGCCACTTTGATTTCCTGTATGTGAAACCCGTGGCTGGCAGTGATCAGATCCGCATCGATCAGATCAAGAACGTCGCCGCCCAGGCCACCTTTGCGCCCACCCTTTCCCATTACAAGGTCTGCCTCATCGAAGGGGCGGACAAACTGAATCAAGCCGCGGCCAATGCTTTCCTGAAACTGCTGGAGGAACCGCCTTCTTACTGGCTTTTCATCCTCATTGCCGCAAATAAGAGCCTGATGCTGCCGACGATCCAGTCGCGGGTGATGGCACTGCGCTTCCATCCGCTGACGGAAGCAGAAACGGCAGAAGTCATGGCAAAAAACGGCGTGCCCGACGGCGCCGTCCTCGCTTCGCTGGCGGACGGATCCCCCGGACAGGCTATGCGTCTTGCCGCGGCTGACGCCCTCGTGTGGCGGGAACGGGTCCTGACCCTCCTGGAGCAGATCGACCGAGAGTCCCTGATGCTGCGGCTTGCCGGTCTCGACTGGCTGCCGAAGATTTCCCGCAGCGACGCGTCGACCTGTGTGGAAATGCTGCTCCTCTTGCTGCGGGACGGGCTGATGCGCTGTGATCCTCAGCTGTCCCTCTATCACAAGGATATCGCCGGGCGGGTGGCGGAATGTTTCCGCAGCTGGTCCGACCGGCGGCTGCGAAGGGCGTACGATATTGCTGAAGAATACTGGCAGGGACTGCAGTCCTACATCGCCGGGGAAATGATCCTGACGTCCCTGTTCCTGGAAATAAAGAGAACTGACAAGGAGAATTGAAGTGGTTTCTATTATAGGGATCCGGTTCAAGAGAGCCGGAAAAATCTATTATTTTTCACCGGGAAAATTCGAGCTCGAAAAGGGTGACCATGCTGTCGTGGAGACGGCCCGCGGCATCGAGTACGGTGAAGTCGTGCTGGGCCGTCAGGAAGTCGATGAGTCCGAGGTCGTTTCGCCGCTCAAGAGTGTCATCCGCAAGGCGACCGAGGCCGATGCCCGCAGGGTCGAGGAAAACCACCGCAAGGAGAAAGAAGCCTTTGCCATCTGTGAGAAGAAGATCGCGGCCCGGGGCCTGGAGATGCATCTTGTCAATGTGGAATATACCCTGGATGCCGGCCGGATCATCTTTTATTTCACGGCGGACGGCCGGATCGATTTCCGCGGCCTCGTCAAGGATCTGGCTGCCATCTTCCGGACGCGCATCGAACTGCGGCAGATCGGTGTGCGCGATGAAGCCAAGATGCTCGGCGGGATCGGCTGCTGCGGCCGGCCGCTCTGCTGCGCCACCTTCCTGGGCGATTTCGAGCCTGTTTCGATCCGGATGGCCAAGGAACAGAACCTGTCCCTCAATCCGACGAAGATTTCCGGTATCTGCGGACGGCTCCTGTGCTGCCTGAAGTACGAAAGTGACATGTACTGCGGAAATAAGAAGAAAAACAAGAAAAAAGAACCGGCCCTCGTACCGAAACCGGGTATGAAAGTCGTAACGCCTTCCGGCGAAGGGATGGTCATGAATGTGAGCCGCCGCGACCAGACGGTGACGGTGGAACTTTCTCCGGGGACCCGTGTGAGCGTCAGCTGGAATGAAATTGTGGAAGTCGCCCGGACCCATGAATGAGGACAGCGCTGGCAAAAGACTGGACTGTCTGCCCGGCGGCCGGCTGAAAATCTGGCAGGACCGGCAGGAATTCTGTTTTACGACGGATGCCGTGTTCCTGGCAGCCTTTCCCCATCTGGTGACAAAGGCGCGTGTCCTGGAACTGGGGTGCGGCACCGGCGCTGTGAGCCTCCTCATGGCAAGCCGAGGAGCCTCGCAGGTCCTTTCTGTCGATATCAATCCCCATGTGGTGGCGCTGCTGCAGGAGAGCCTGCGGGAGAACCGGCTGGAGGAACGCGTAGAGGCGCGCTGTGCCGACATCCGGAACTACAGGGAGCTTTTCCGCAGCGAGAGCTTCGACCTTGTCCTCGCCAATCCCCCGTACCGGGTGGGCGGACGCCGCCGGCAGGTGGGGACGGAAGCCTGTCATGAAACCGGGACGACGCTGGAGGATTTTTTCCGGGCTGCGTCCTTTGCGCTGAAGACAAGGGGCCGTTTTGCCCTCGTCCAGATCCCGGAGCGCTTTACGGATGCTGTAAAGCTGGGAATGGCCTGTCAGCTGGAGCTGAAGCGGCTGCAGTGGGTCCATGCCCGCAGCGACCGGCCGGCATGGATCTTCCTTGCGGAATTTACAAAGGGCGGCCATCCGGGGCTGGAAGTACTGCCGCCCCTTGTGATGTATAACCCTGACGGATCCTATTCCCGGCAGACGCTGGAATATTATTATGGAAAGGAGCATGGCCATGACTGAAGGCTGCGGTACATTGTATCTGTGCGCCACCCCGATCGGGAACCTGGAGGATATGACGCCCCGGGCGCTGCGGATGCTGCAGGAGGCCGACCTTATCGCTGCAGAGGATACGCGGCATACACGGCAGCTCCTGACTCATTTCGGGATCCATGGGACGCTCATCAGCTACCATGAACACAATAAGGAAAGGCAGGGACCGGTCCTTCTGGCCAGCCTCCGCGAGGGAAAATCGATTGCCCTGGTATCCGATGCCGGATTTCCCGGGATTTCCGATCCGGGTGAACTGATTGCCCGGCAGTGCATTGCCGAAGGGATCCCTGTTGTGCCCGTGCCGGGTGCCAATGCGGCTCTGACAGCCCTCGTGGCTTCGGGCCTTTCGAGCACGCCTTTTTTCTTTGGCGGGTTCCTGCCCAAGAGCCGGAAGAACCGGAAGGAAAAACTGGAAGAATGGAAATCGATCCCGGCGACACTGATCCTGTACGAGGCGCCGCACCGGATCCTGGAAGTGCTCCAGGATATGGAAGCTGTGTGGGGGGACCGGAATATGGCCATGGGACGCGAATTGACAAAGCTCCATGAGGAGTTTTTCCGGGGAACCATTTCAGCCTGCCGGCAGCATCTGCTGGAAAACCAGCCGCGGGGCGAATTCGTGCTTGTCGTGGAACGAGGAAAACCCGAAAAAAAAGAGCCCCAGGGTGATCCGCTCGACGCGGTCAAGGCTCTGATGGCGCAGGGTGTGGACAAGAAAGAAGCTCTGGCCCGGGTGGCCAGGGACTGCCAGGTGCCCAAACGGGAACTGTACAACCGGCTGGTCAGGGAACAGGAAAGCTGATGCCGCCCTGCCTGCAGTCACGCTCGAGGCGGATGGATCCCGTCCGCCTTGCCAAAACAGGGAAAATCAGATAAAATGGTTTCGTCAATAGTTACCGCCGGGTACGTCCGGTCTGCTTCGTAGGCCTTAGAAGAAGCAGACCCGGACGTTTTTTTTAACAAAAAGCGGATGCAAAGGTTTCACGGAGAGAAATCCCGGCAGGAGAAGCAGTGCGTGCGGACAGCTCTGCCCGGAAAAAGGGTGTTCCTGCAGAAAGTGGACTGCCGGTCCGGCACGGCAGCGTTCTGCCCTGTCTTTTGTTCCGCCCGCCCCGTTTCGGCTTTCCGGATGCCGGAGGCAGGCTGGTCTTTAATCCTTTGCAGGCCGTACGGGAAGTTGTTTCAAGATGTCAGTGGGAGGGAATCATATGTCCTGGGTCTATTTATTTATTGCCGGTATCTTTGAAATGGTGTGGGCTGTAGGTCTCAAATTTTCGCAGGGATTCAGCCGGCTCGTTCCTTCAGTCGTTACCATTGGCGGCCTTGTGGCGAGTTTTGTCTTCCTGGATCTGGCACTGCGGCGTCTCCCGCTGGGGACGTCCTATGCCGTCTGGACGGGAATCGGCATCATCGGCACGTCCATTGCCGGTATAGTCCTGTTCGGCGAAAGCCTGACACTTCCTCATCTGATCTGCATTGCCTGTATCGCAGCGGGCATCATCGGCCTGAAACTCATCGGCTGAGTCGGCCTTCAGCTCTTCGCAGAGGTTCCGGAATTCCGGGGCGAAGATGCTGTTTTTGGGCCAGATGAAATCAAAAGAATGGACCATGGAGAAATCCTGCAGCGAAAGCAGACGGACGCGTCCGTCTGCGATTTCTTTTTCTACGGCGATCCGGTACAGAAAGGTCAGGCCGCAGTCCCTGACAAGGAGCTGGATCAGGGCATGCATGTTCCCGATCTGGAGCCGGTGGGCAAACTGACTGAGCGAGAGTCCCTGGAGGGCCAGGTTCCGTTCGAGGATGTTCCGCGTACCCGATCCGGGTTCCCGGATGAGGAGGCGCTCGCTCAGCAGATCCCTGCAGAGGACCGGCTCCCGGCGGAAGACATGGCCTGCCGCACAGACTGGGACGAATGGCTCCAGACGGAAGAGAAGGTGGTCATAGGGTTCCGGGGGATAATAGCCTTCCACCAGGGCAAAGGCCAGATTTCCCTGTTCCAGCTGCTGCAGCAGCTCCTGCGTATTGCCGAAGACGATGGTCAGGTCCACATCGGGATGGGCACGGAGATAGCGGGCCACGGGGCCTGCAATCCCGTATTCTCCGATGGTCATGGTGACGCCGAATGTGATCCGATGGGAGCCGTGATGGCAGTCCTGCATCTTTTTCTCCAGCAGGGCTTCGTCGTTCTGCAGGAGACGGGCATACGCTGCAAGGGTCCTGCCGGCCGGTGTCAGTGCCAGTATCCTGCCCCGGCGGCAGAAAAGAGGCTGGCCGTAGCGTTTCTCCAGAGCCTGGATGTGCTGCGATACGGCGGGCTGGGTGAGGAAGAGCTGCTGCGCTGCCCGCGTGAAATTCAGCGTTTCACAGACACAAAGGAAAGTCTTCAGTTGGGTATCCATACAATCCTCCATAAGGATATTTTATGAATATATTATAAATTATCATTTTTCCTTTTCAATAAATTTTTCTATAATAGAGCAGACTTTCAAGGGGAAATCCCCGCTGTGGACTGAAATGATACGGTAAGGAGGAAGTGCGAATGCGTGAAAAATGGAAAGGAATCATTGTCTGTCTTGCCATTGCCATACCGGCCTGGCTCCTGGGGAAACTGGTTCCTGTGGCCGGAGGCCCGGTCATGGCGATCCTGCTGGGCATGGTGATTACGATGTTCTGGGAGAAAAAGGGGGATGCGGCACCGGGAATCCAGTGGACCAGCAAGATCATCCTCCAGGCAGCTGTTGTCTTCCTCGGATTTGGACTCGATCTGCATCAGGTCGCTGCGACGGGGCAGCAGTCCCTGCCCATCATTGTCTGCACCATCACGACATCCCTCGTGATTGCCTGGGGGATGCAGAGGCTCTTCTCCATCCCTGTCCGGATCTCCACGCTGGTGGGAGTGGGTTCCTCGATCTGCGGCGGATCCGCAATTGCGGCAGCGGCGCCGGCTATCCGGGCAAATGATGAAGAAGTGGCCCAGGCTGTTTCGGTCATCTTTTTCTTCAATGTGCTCGCCGCCATCTTCTTCCCGCTGCTCGGCAGCGCGCTGGGCTTCAGTACTGTGAGCGGTGAAGGTTTCGGTATCTTTGCCGGCACTGCCGTGAACGATACTTCCTCTGTGACCGCGGCAGCTGCTGCCTGGGACAGCATGTGGAATCTCGGCACGGCGACCCTGGACAAGGCCGTCACAGTGAAACTGACCCGGACGCTGGCTATCATCCCCATCACGATTGGCCTCTCCCTCTACTACGGCAAAAAGGGGAATGCTGCAGGAGGTCAGAAATTCCGGGCCGTCCAGGCGGTACCTGTATTCGTGTTCTATTTTGTCCTGGCTTCCATCGTGACCACCATCGCGCTGCAGCTGGGTATCGGTGCTTCTTTCTTTGCACCCATGAAGACGCTGAGCCGTTTCCTGATCGTCATGGCCATGGCAGCCATCGGCCTTAACAGCAATATCGTCAAGCTGATCCGTACCGGCGGGAAACCCATCCTGCTGGGCGCCTGCTGCTGGGCCGGCATTACGGCCGTCAGCCTGGCCATGCAGAAGGTCCTGGGGCTGTGGTAAGAAAATAAAGCGCGGAGACAGCGCACCTGCCGTGCGGGCGGGTGACGGGACTGTCCCGCGGACGCAGTGCGTAAAAGCCTGTCCGGCCCGGAGCCGGCTGAAAGACCGTCTGTTGAGGCGGTGCGCGGTCAGCCGATATTCCGGCGTCCGGTGCAGGCTTTTTTTTGCTGCCGGCCGGACGCTGCGGCGCGCCGCTCGGAACCGCAGCCGCCAACCGGCGTGCAGCGTCCCTTTTTCGTGCATCCGGGCACATTTTGTGGTATGATTATTAATCAGTGAATTACTTAGTGAAAAAGGGGAATGACCATGACGAAACCTGCGTTTTTTATTACGACGCCGATTTATTATCCAAGCGCCAACCTGCATATCGGCCATGCGTACTGCACGACCATAGCCGACACTGTTGCCCGGTACAAGCGGGCCAATGGCTTTGATGTGGAATTCATCACGGGCAGTGACGAACACGGCCTCAAGATCCAGAGAAAAGCTGAAGAAAACGGCATGAAGCCCATCGAATATGTCGACGGCATCGTGGCCAATTTCAAGAAACTCTGGGAAATGCTCGGGATCAGTTATACCAAATTTGTCCGTTCTTCCAGCCTGGAGCACGAAAAAGACGTGCAGAAAGTGCTGCAGGACGTCTTTGCCAAGGGCGATATCTATAAAAAGAAATATGTCGGCAAATACTGTGTGCCCTGCGAATCCTTCTGGACGGAGCGCCAGATCGAGGAAGCCGGCGGTGTCTGCCCGGACTGCGGCAGGCCCGTCGAGACGATGGAAGAAGAGGACTATTTCTTCAAGATGTCCAAGTATGCGGACCGCATCCTGAAACACATCGAAGAGCATCCTGATTTTATCCAGCCCGTTTCCCGCCGCAACGAGATGATCGCGTTCCTGAAGCAGGGTCTGGAAGACCTGTGCATTTCCCGCAGCAGCTTCGACTGGGGGATCCCTGTGCCTTTTGACAAAAAGGCCATCACCTATGTCTGGTTCGATGCACTGCTCTGCTATTTTACCGGGATCGGTTTCGGTACGGATCCGGAGAAGTTCAAGAGATTCTGGCCTGCTGATGTCCATCTGGTGGGCAAGGAGATCGTCCGCTTCCACACCATTATCTGGCCGGCCATGCTGATGTCCATGGGTCAGCCCCTGCCGAAGCATGTCTATGGTCACGGCTGGCTCGTCGTCGATGGGGAGAAGATGAGCAAATCCAAGGGCAATGTCGTCGATCCGATGGCACCCATCCGGGAATTCGGTCCTGATGCGGTCCGGTATTATCTGCTCAGTGAGATTGCCCTTGGCAGTGACGGCAACTATTCCCGTGAAGGCCTGATCCGCCGCTGGAACTCCGACCTGGCCAACGATCTGGGCAATTTGCAGTACCGTACGGTCTCCATGATCGAAAAGTACCATCAGGGCATTGTCCACAAGACCGTCGTCGACAATGAAGTCGACGCAAAATTCCGTACCCTTGCGGCTGAAACGCTCGAAGCATACCGCAAACAGATGGATGCCTTCCAGCTCAATGACGCCATCAAGACCATCTGGGCCTATGTCGGCGCGGCCAACAAATACATCGATGTTACGACTCCATGGATCCTGGCAAAGGATCCGGCGCAGACGAAGCGTCTCGAAGCTGTGATGTACAACCTGGCTGATGCTGTCCGCAACATCGCGATCCTGATTTCTTCGATGATGCCGTTCTCCGCACCGAAGATCTTTGAACAGCTCGGACTGGCTGTACCGGATCAGTTCCATCTGGATGATGTGGCCTGGGGCAACCTGCCCGACGGGACGAAAGTAGCGAAGGGACAGCCCATCTTCCCGCGTATCGAAGAAGAAAAAGAAGCGAAGCCGGCCGCAGCGGTCAGCAAAAAAGAAACCGGAAAAGAAGCCAAAAAGGAAGGTGTGGTCACGCCGGACGAAATCACGATCGATGATTTTGCCAGGCTGGACCTGCGCGTTGCCACCATCAAAGCGGCGCAGCGTGTGCCCAAGACGGACAAACTGATGCAGCTGACCGTCGACATCGGCGGAGAGGAACGGACCATTGTCTCCGGGATTGCCAAATTCTATACGGAAGAAGAGCTGCCGGGCAAAAATGTCATCGTCATTGCCAACCTGAAGCCGGCCAAACTGAAGGGCATCGAATCCAGAGGGATGCTCCTTGCCGCTTCCGACAAAGAGGGCCATCTGGTCCTTGCCGAGGCCCCCGGTATCGCTTCGGGCAGCAAGGTGAAATGATGGACCGTCTGCCTTTACTGGATACTCACGCCCATCTGGATGATGAGGCTTTTGACATGGACAGGGAGGAGCTGATCGCGCAGATCGGCTCCTCCATGCTTGGTTTTATAGATCCCGGCTGCGATGTCGCAAGCTCGGAGAAGGCGGTCGCACTGGCTCACCGGTATCCTTTTGTCTTTGCTGCCGTCGGGCTCCATCCTGAGGATATCGGCCGCTGCAGACCGGAGGACCTGGAACGCATCGAGGAACTGGCCCGGGATCCGCGCGTCGTCGCCATCGGTGAAATCGGGCTCGACTATTATAACGATGAAGCCTCGCCGCATGACGTCCAGAAGGAGTTCCTGGCCGCCCAGTTCCATCTGGCCCGCAAACTCGGGCTCCCCGTCATCATCCATGACAGGGAGGCCCATGAGGATCTGCGGGAGCTTGTACGGACCGAAGGACAGGGCGTCCGCGGCGTACTTCACTGTTTTTCCGGCAGCTGGGAAATGGCGGAGGAGTTCCTAAACCGCGGCTGGTATTTCGGCTTTGGCGGGACAAGCACTTTCAAGAACGATCACGGTGTCCGGGAAATCCTTTCCAGGATGCCGCTCGACCGCATCCTCTTTGAGACGGATTCCCCGTATATGGCGCCGGTACCCTTCCGCGGAAAACGGAACTGTCCACTCTACGTGGAAAAAGTAGCAAAAATGGCTGCATCACTTAAGAATATCCCTGAATTGGAAATGATGCAGATTGCCACAAAAAATTCAAAAAATCTCTTTTTCAAACTGAAAATCGATTAAATTGTACTGTCTATTTTACAAATTAGTCACAAAAACGGCCTGATTTACTGTACAGTTTTATGACTAGATACTAACTTTTCTTTGACAGCATTTCCGCCTCCATGGTATGATAACATCGTTTTAAGGAGGCGAGAATTTGCAGAAACCAAGACGATGGACGCGTCCTGAAAAGTGGATCGTCATTTGTTTATTGTTCATCACGAGCTTGAACCTCCTCGGGTTTTCGGCTGCTCCGAAGACCGTAAAGGTACAGGTGGATGGACGGACGATTACACTGTCGACCCGGGCTGTGACCGTAAAGGGAGCCCTGGAAGACGCCGGTGTGGTCCTTTCAGATGCTGACGGCTATGACATTGCAGGTGACGGAAAATATGAGGATGGCTCGACCATTGAGGTCATCCGTGCAATTCCGGTCAAGGTCTGGCAGCATGGGAAAACGACCGAATACCTCATTGGGCGCAAGACTGTGAAAGAAGTACTGGACGCCGTTGGTGTGAACTATGAAGGATATCAGATGTATCCTTCCCTGGATGCTCCGGTTGAAGCGGGCATGACGATCCATGTCATGTCGCCGACAGCAGAAATCAGTAAGGAAACGGAAAAACTTCCTTATACGACGGAGCTCAGGAATAACGATAATCTGCCCCGGGGCAGACGAAACGTCATCTCGGCCGGTAAAGACGGAGAAGCCGTCGTGACCTACCGGATGATCAATGTGGGCAGCCAGAAGGTCAAAAAGGAAATCGACCGCGAAGTCGTTTCCGATCCGGTACCGGAAGTGGTGGAAGTCGGAACCGGTCTGAACCAGATGGTGGAAACCTCCCGCGGCTATGTGCGGTACCGTTCGGCCATGCAGGCGGAAACTTCCGCTTATACGCTGGCTGAAGGCAGCGGTACGGGACTGACGGCAACGGGCATTGTCCCTTATCATGGAATCGTGGCAGTGGATCCCGATGTCATCCCCTATGGCACGCGGATGTACATTCCCGGCTATGGATTTGCGATGGCAGGGGACTGCGGCGGCGATATCAACGGCAACCGCATCGACCTCTTCATGGATTCCTATTCCGATGCCATTGCATGGGGCCGACGTGATGTGACCGTATATTTCTTGGAATAACAGGTGAAAATCGTGCTGAAAGAAGTGCTGGTGGTAGAAGGCAAGATGGATACCGTCGCGGTGAAAAAGGCAGTGGATGCCGACACCATCGAGACCGGCGGGTTTACCCTTGCACCGTACACCCTGGCCCGGATCGAAGCAGCTTATCGAAAACGGGGAATCATCATCCTCACCGATCCTGACGGAGCCGGTGAGCGGATCCGCAGATTTCTGACGGAGCGGTTCCCGAATGCCGGACAGGCCTTTGTGCCGAGGGAGGAAGCCTTTGCCCATCATGATGTGGGAATTGAACAGGCAAAGCCCGAAGCCATCCGCAAGGCCCTGTCAAAGGTCCGTTTTCAGGAAATGGAGCCCCGAAAGGAATTTTCCTCTCGGGACTTATTTTTATCCGGCTGCTCCGGCTCCCCGGAGGCATCCCGCAAACGGGACCGTCTGGGAGCCATCCTGGGGATCGGGTACGGAAATGTGAAGAAAATGGTCGAACGGCTCAATCATTACGGCGTGACGCGGGAAGAATTCGCAGCGGCACTCCGGCAGATCGAGCAGGAAATGCATCAGAAATCATAAGGAGGCAGTATGCTGCATCCGATCATCGCCAGCCGGGAAGTGACCCGGTACATCCTGCAGACCTTTGGCCTGCACACGAAAAAGAGATTCGGACAGAATTTCCTGATCAACGAAAAAATCGTCCGCGGCATTGCAGAGGCGGCCAAAATCGGGCCGGGAGACCTGGTCCTCGAGGTCGGGCCGGGCATCGGCACACTGACGCAGGCTCTGGCGGAAACCGGAGCGGACGTAAAGAGCGTGGAAATCGATACGACGCTGCTGCCCGTCCTGGCAAAGACGCTGGAAGGCTACAGCAACGTGGAAATCATCCCCGGGGACATCCTCAAGACGGATATTGCGAAAATCACCGGGGGCAGGCCCTTTACGGTGGCTGCCAATCTTCCTTACTATATCACGACACCCATCATCTTCGCGCTCCTTGAAGAGGAACTGCCTCTGGAGCGGCTCGTCGTCATGGTGCAGAAGGAAGTGGGCGAGCGCATGACTGCCTCGCCCGGCGGCAAGGAGTACGGGCCTCTTTCTCTGGCCCTGCAGTTCTATTCGGAGCCGCATATGGCCATCCAGGTACCGGCCCGGGATTTCATGCCGGCGCCCAAAGTGGATTCCACCGTCGTCGTCTGCGAAAAAAGAGCTGTGCCCGCTGTCGATGTACCGGCCCGCCTCTTTTTCAAGGTCGTGCGGGCTGCTTTTTCCCAGCGCCGGAAGATGCTTTCCAATTGCCTGAAATCCATCGTCCCCGCCGGGCATACGGCAGGAGAATGGCTGGAGCGGGCCGGGATCGAAGCGAGCCGGCGCGGCGAATCTCTTTCTCTGGAAGAATTCGGGACCCTGGTGAAGACATACGAGGCACTGCTCCATGACTAAGCACTATGCCTTCTTCAGCCACCGGGAGTGTGAGTTCTTCCCCTGTCACAAAGGGGCCGATCCGGACGATTTCAACTGCCTTTTCTGCTTTTGCCCGCTGTATCTCGTGAGTGACTGCGGCGGAGCTTATACGCGGACTCCGGAAGGCATCAAGGACTGTTCCCGCTGCCTGTTCCCGCACCGGCGGGAGAATTATGATGCCATGATCAAAAAACTCTGTGACCTTGTCAGGACGCGGAGTGAATGAGACAGATCCTGCTGTGATGCGGCAGGGACGGTACGGTTTGTATGTATAAAATGCGGGATGGAGCCAGCGGCCTGCTGGCCCGGCACTGCAGCATAATACCAGGGCGCCGCCAGGATTTTCCTGGCGGCGCCTTGGTATTATGCAGTCTGGATGGAGAGAGAAAGGGAATTTACTTTTTTTCGATATGGGAACCGTATGTGTCACGGTAGATGCCGGCCGCTTCATCATTCTTGTCGTTGATGCGGACTCGTTCGATCTTATGGCGGTCATTGTCCTTTCCTGCCACGCGGTCCACCCGGAAGCGGTCCGCTGCCTGGGCATCGGCCAGCTCGGAACTGAATTCATGGATGGATTTGAGCATCTTCCCGTCGACAAGGGCTCCGTTCTGCAGGGCCCGGTAGATGACAGCCGCATATTCATAGCGCGTCATACTGCGGTCGCCCTGGAATGTACCGTCCGGGTATCCTTCCAGGTATCCCCGCCGGGCCAGCTCTTTCACATAGGTGTAGGCCCAGTGGTTTTCAGGCACGTCGGGGAACATACGGTCCCCGGAAGCTTCCGCGGGGGATGCAGGACCGGCTGCAGTGCAGGCCGCCAGCTTCTGTTTCAGGACGTTGATTTCTTCTTTCATCTCGAGCATATCCCTCGCCAGGGAAACGCGGCTGCGGGAGACGGCATTGCGCTGTCCCAGCTTGAATGTCACACCGGCGTTGACCATTTTTTCACCGCCGCTGAAGCTGCCGCCCACGGAAAGGAGCACGTCTTCCGTCGGTCTGTAGAAAGCTCCCACAGCAACGGCACTGGCATCTTTGTAATTGCCGTACCCGGCGGCAAAATCCCATTTGTCATCGGGATCGAAGTCCTGGGGATGGAGCGCTGCCAGAGCGGCCGCACCGGCACCGACCCGATTGACCCGCGTGTCCAGGGAATTGATGTCGCCTGCCAGATGTTCGATATTCTGGTTGGTCTCCCAGAGCTGGCTGCCATTGACCGCATCCGTACTGGAGCGGCTGATTTCACCGGGAGCGGTCCCTGTGATTTTGTTGCCGCCCATGTCGATCCGGTCACCGGAAATGATGACCTGGCGGCTGCTGTCCGTCGGGCTGCTGAAAGAGATGCTGTCCACGCCCGTGATATCCCTGGCCAGCCGGATGCGGAGACTGCCGTTTTCATCCGTGACGCCGATGTTCGGCCCATCTGAAAGTCTGGCACTGTCCGTTTCGCCGCCCGTGATATCGAGCCTTTCATTGAGTTTTTTGGTGATCACACGGCCGTCATCACCGGCAAAGCGGAGCCCGTCATCCAGGGTCGCTGTTTCATGGGCTGTGCCGCCCGAGTCTTCATAGACGATGCGCGTGAGACCGGTTTTGCCGTCTGCCCCGGCACTGCCTGCTGCGCCGCGGAGCGTCAGGCCCGTACTGCCGTCCCTGCCTGTAAGGCCGATGGAGCCGTCAGTGCCGTTTAGGGTGACGCCGGAATTTCCGTCCGCCCCTTTTACGGCAATACTGCCGGCATTGCCGTCCTGTCCGCCGATGACGAGATCGTCAGCCAGCCGGAGATCATAGTTTTTGCTGCCGTTGTCAGCGGTGGTGCGGACAAGCAGCAGGTTTCCCCCTTTTGCGGGCGTACCGTCCTCCGCTGCAGACTGGCCGCCGACGCTGACGGTCGAATGTGCTTCCGCAAGGGTTTTCACCTCGTTCAGCTGTGAGACATTGACGGCATCACTATCCTCCGTGCCGGCAGCCACGTCCGTTATCTTTTGTCCGCCCGCAGCGATACCGCTTTTTGTGACCGAAGGCCCGTCCTGGATCACCAGGCCGGAGGAATCGATCGTGGTGTCACCGGAATGGATGGTATCGGCATTCAGGGTATTTGTGGTCACGCTGGTGAGGCCGGTCAGTTCATCGTTCAGGGAAATCGTGTAGTCATGATTTCCGTCCGTACCGCTGTCTGCGACGAGGATATTCGTATTGCCTGCTTTGGCTACGGTAACAGCTCCCGAGCCGCCGTCATTCTTGATGCCTTCTATCGTCACATAGCCCTGATTATTGCCCCGGTAATCAATGACTTCCATGGTAACTGTTCCGTCACCCTTTGAATAGTCCACCTGGTAGGTTCCGGCTTTGATGGATTTTCCGGGCGTTCCTGCAGGGCCGGGAGGTCCGGCCGGGCCGCGTTCTCCTCTTTCGCCGGGAGCTCCCTGATCTCCTTTGTCGCCCTTGTCACCTTTATCGCCTTTGTCTCCCTTTTCGCCTGCGAGCGTGACTGTGGTATTGTCGCTGAACGTCAGGGTCGTGTGGCCGCTTTCGTCCGTGCCGACTTCCACGTGGGCCGCGGCTTTGACCTGGGCCACGTTCGCTGCGTCCGTATCAGCAGTGCCCGCTGCGACACCCGTGATCTGCCGTGTGATGTCGTGCTCCGGATCGCCGACGGAAATATCTCCACTGGTGGATGTCCAGGTGCTGTCTTTTTGGGAATCGGTCTTTTTATCGGCAAGATAGCCTTCCTGTCCTCCGTTTTCATTTGTGACGGCAGAACCGTCTCCCAGCGCGACACTGCTTCCCGCCACAGTGCTGCCCTGGGCATGCGTTATGGCGATCCTGTCCGTGCCTGATGCGAAAAGGAGGGAGGCCAGTACACAGGCTGCCAGCACAGCCGTTTTTCTTTTGCTGTGGACAAGACTGCCTGTATTATGGAAAGCCCCCATGGTATTATGTCTTTTCATAAATTTTCCCCTTCCATAACAACTGAATGCATTCAAAATGAAAAAAGGCCTGTGCAGCCGGCGGGATGGATGCGGGGCCCGTTTCCGGCCTGGCATGGTCCGCTGCACGATGCTTCAGATATTTGAAAAGGATCCCTTCATTAAAAACATTGTAGAAAGGAACGGACAAAAGGACAAGTTTTCCAATCAGCGTGATTTGTATAAAATTCTTCTTATTTTGCGGCTTTTGTGAAAGCCTCATTGTTCTTTTGAACTGACAAGAATAAAATATAATCAGGGGAGGAAAAAAGAACAGAAGAGAAAGTTGTAACTGTTCGATCCAAAGCATCCGTTTCTTTCAATATCGAGTCTACTCTCCGGAAACGCAAAATAAGCTTTTCTGCAGCCTCAGCAGGGAAAGGCCGAAGAAAGGGGATGTTTGAATTGTGCGTAATGACAGAATGGTGATTTCAACTGTCCTGGGTGCTAAAATCCGGTATTACCGGACCTTATGCGGAAAGACCCAAAAGGAGCTGGCAGCCCTTACCAATTTCAGCGCCAGCACAATCCAGCGGATCGAAGAGGGGCAGTACGATAATATCGCACCGCTCGCCACTTTGATCGACATTGCCAATGCGCTGAATTTCGATGTTGCCGCATTTCTTACGATTTCCAAAGAAGAAAAGGAACTGGCTCTTTCCAGGAGGAAGAAATAAAGGGGGGAAGCTTTTTGCCAGTAGACAGAGCTGGACTTCAGATCATCCATTTCCGTCCCGACGGGCCATCTGGCTGGCCGCAGGAGTGGAGTCACAGGAATTTCTCAAACAGACTGAAAGTGGGGCATGTCGATTTTCTCTTCAGTTCCTTGCATGTGGATGAGTTGAAGCGAAAGTTTGGGATGTTTTTTGATTCTATGATAAAGATATGGGTCCTGTGAACCGGGTGTGGCCACAGGACCCATATCTTTATGACAGAATTGAAGTTTTTACGTCCGGAAGAGAAGTCTCAGGAAAACAGAGCTGCCGGCTATTTGTTTTCTGTTTTAAAGCGCACGGAAAATGGCCCGGAGAGAGCGCATCTCTCCGGGCCATTCCCTGGGCAGCAGGAATCCTTTGCATACTTTCCGTCAGGAAGCGGCGTACTTCCTCTCCAGGAATCCTGCTTATTTACGCAGCCGGAAAGAGGACCGCGTAAATAAGCTGCTGTCCGTTAATTGGCTGCCATTCTCCTCATTTTTTATAGCTGCATTTCAATTTTGTGAAGTTGTCAGATTTTCCCAAACCGGCTGCCGGATCCTCTCCAAAAGATCCGCTTTTTTAGTAGAAAAGAAGAAACTACGATATTTTCCCTTATATACATTTTATAAAATTAATGGCAACAGGACAAGGAAAAACACCTCTTAATATGACTGAAAGACAGAAACATATGACATTTTAGTAAATAGTACATTGTCCTTTTGACAAAAACATAATAAAATAGAGAAAAGAAATCCCAAGTATGTTGCAAAGCTCAGGGATGGATCCTGTGGGAAGGATCTATGCCGGATCGCGAGCGGGCCTCTTCATCAGAAGCAAGATACACATTTCCCTGTAAATCTCTGCCTTTGGCAGATAATCCCAATAGGAAGAGGTGCATAACTATGCGTAATGACACTTTGTTGCTTTCCATTGTCGTTGGAGCGAAAATCCGGTACTATCGTTCCCTGTACGGGAAGACCCAGCAGGAACTGGCAGCTCTGGCCAATATCAGTGTCAGCAGTATCCAGCGTATTGAAGAAGGGCATTACGACAATATTGCCCCTCTGGCGACACTGGTGGACATTGCAAATGTGCTGGACCTGCCCATCGAAACATTCCTCACTGTTACGGAAGAGGAAATGCGGCTGGCATCGGCGAGAAAAAGCAGCAAAAAAGCCAAATGAGCCCAGATCGGCAAAAAACAGCATAAGGAACACAGCGCCGCTTCTTTGATCCGTCCAGGATGCAGTGATGGGAAGGAGAAGCGGCAGCTCTTTTGTTTTGACCGCTGTGGCCCGGTGAGAAGCCCCGAATAAATAGCGTGTGAATATCCGTCGTATCTTGACGGATATTTTTTTGATTTCAATAGACAAATTTCCTGACTTTTTTTTGCAAGACTCTTGCTTTTTTCTAAAAAAATGCTATTATAAATACTGTAGTTAGCACTCCGATTAAATGAGTGCTAATAAATCAAAAAGTTCATTCATACCTAACAAAGGGGGATTATCGAAAATGTTAAGACCTTTAGATGATCATGTGGTTGTAGAACCGATTGTACAAGAAGAAAAAACGGAAAGTGGCATCTATCTGCCTGATACGGCGCATAAAGATAAACCTCAGACCGGCAAGGTCATTGCTGTAGGCACGGGCCGCCTGCTTGATAACGGCACCCGCGTTCCGTCCGCTGTCAAAGTTGGCGAGACCGTCGTTTTCGCTAAATACTCCGGCAGTGAAGTGGAACTGGACGGCAAGAACTACATCATCCTGAGAGACAGCGATATCCTGGCCGTTGTGGAAGATAAGTGAATCGTCCCGTTCTACGTGGAAAATCGTTCACCCTATAAAATCTGGAATTAAGGAGTCGAGATAAAATGGCTAAACTGATTAACTTTGATGAAGAAGCCCGCCGCGGCCTGGAACGCGGTGTCAATAAACTGGCCGATGCCGTAAAGGTGACCCTGGGGCCTAAAGGCCGCAACGTCGTCCTGGAAAAGAAATTCGGTTCTCCGACCATCACCAACGATGGTGTGACCATTGCCAAGGATATCGAACTGGAAGACCCGTTTGAAAATATGGGTGCTGCCCTGGTCCGCGAAGTCGCCACGAAGACCAATGATGTGGCCGGCGATGGTACTACCACTGCTACGCTGCTGGCTCAGGCCATTGTGCACGAAGGCATGAAGAACGTGGTGGCCGGTGCCAACCCGATGGTCCTGAAGAAGGGCATCAAGGAAGCTACTGACTGCCTCGTCAAGAAGCTGCAGGAAAGCGCCAAGAAAGTCAACACCAAGGAAGAAAAAGCACAGGTTGCATCCATTTCTGCCGGTGATGAAGAAATCGGCGGCCTGATCGCTGACGCTATGGAAAAAGTCGGCAATGACGGTGTCATTACCGTTGAAGAATCCAAGACCATGGATACCTCTCTGGAAACTGTGGAAGGCATGCAGTTCGACCGTGGCTATATTTCCCCGTACATGGTAACGGATCCTGACAAGATGGAAGCTGTCCTGTCCAATCCGTACGTCTTCATTACGGACAGAAAGATCACTCTGATCCAGGACATCATGCCCGTACTGGAAAAGGTTGTGCAGCAGGGCCGTGAGCTCCTGATCATTGCAGAAGACATCGAAGGCGAAGCTCTGGCTACCCTCGTTGTGAACAGACTCCGTGGCACCTTCAAGGCTGTGGCTGTCAAGGCTCCTGGCTTTGGTGACCGCCGGAAGGCTATGCTGCAGGATATTGCTACACTGACCGGTGCTACCGTCATCAGTGAAGAAGTGGGCCGTAAGCTCGACAGTGCTACCGTGGCTGACCTTGGTTCCTGCGGCCAGGTCCGTGTGACCAAGGATCTGACCACGATCGTGGACGGTGCCGGTGACAAGCAGGCCATTGCTGACCGTGTTGCCTTCATCCGTGCCCAGATTCCGGAAACCACTTCCCAGTTCGACAAGGAAAAACTCCAGGAACGCCTGGCTAAACTGTCCGGCGGCGTAGCTGTCATCAAAGTCGGTGCTGCTACCGAAACTGAACTGAAAGATAAGAAACTCCGCATCGAAGATGCCCTGAACGCTACCCGCGCCGCTGTGGCTGAAGGTATCGTTGCCGGCGGCGGTACGGCTCTGCTGCAGGTACAGCCCGCTCTGGACGAACTTGAAAAGAAGGCTTCCGGCGACGAAAAGACCGGTATCGATATCGTGAAACGCGCTATTGAAGCTCCGGTCCGTCAAATTGCCAGCAACGCAGGCCTGGAAGGCGCTGTCATTGTGGAAGCCGTCAAGAAGGCAGACAAGGGTGTGGGCTTCAATGCTCAGACCGAAGAATATGTGGATATGATCAAGGCCGGCATCGTGGATCCGTGCAAAGTGACCCGCAGTGCCCTGCAGAACGCCGCTTCCATCGCCGCTATGATCCTGACGACCGAAGCTGTTGTGGCTGAAAAGCCGGCTGAAAAGGCTGCTCCGGCTGCTCCTGCCATGGGCGGCGGCATGCCCGGAATGATGTAATCCGGTCCCGTAAAACCGCATGATGCCTGTGTTTTCAGGCTTTCTGAAGCCTTGAAAATGGCCCAAATTGGGCTGAAATTGGGCAAAAAAATTAAAACAGAAACCCCGCGCATCTTTTGCACGGGGTTTTGTTTTATATGTGCACAATCTGGTATTCTGATTTGCCACCTCAGGCGTGAGCGTTCCTGCTCACGCCTTTTCTGCTGCAGCGGGGGAGGGCAGAAGGGAAGGCGTCGCGGGCCGCACTCCGCAGAACGCAGGCCGCGGCCTGCGGCCGACTGCTGCCCTGCCTGATGACAGATCACTCCGATATGGCCGGCATTGCCGTATCATAAAAGATACATTTTATCAAAATCATATGGATAAATCCGCAAAATCTGTTAAAATAAGAGCATGACGTGATGGATTCGATGTGTACAGGAGAGGGGAGTGAGATCCATGTTCCAGTTTACAAGAGGTTGTTCTTTGTATGATGCCCATCAGGTGTCCGATGCGTACTGCAGTCCGGAACCGGGAACGCTGAAAGCCTGTGTGAGCCGGGAAAAAATCCGCGGTCTCTTCGATGCCTTTCTGGAACTCAACGACGCTGACGGTTTTTCTCTTTTCCTGGAGGAGCCGGTACGCCGCAGGGACGGAAAGATCCCTGCCGGAGGCGCTCAAAAAGCCCGCCGGACAGAACGGACGCTGACTCACCTGTACTATATGGATGGGATGGAGCGTGACTTTATCTCTTATATCCTGGATCAGTTCGGAGAAGTCCTGCTGGAGGACGGATTCCTCCACTTCGGCATCAGCTCGGACCGCGGGGACGAACTTGGCCGCTATGATTACAATGTCATGATCCTCTATGCCGAGGAACCGCGGCTGCTGCAGTATGAATCCGTTTTCATGGATCATGAGATCCGCCACGTGCGGGATGTGACCCTGCCGTGGGAGCTGATTTCCTTTGGCAACCCCGGCAGGCGGGAAAAGGTCGTCAGCCGGGATGGCTGGGATTCGGAAAAAGTCATCGCCTGTCTGAAGGAAAACGGCCTTTATCTGGCCGAGACGATGATCAGAGGATAGTTTCTTTTGCCTTTCCCAGTGGAATAGGGTATCATGGAAAGCATCAGACAGGGATAAAGGAGCTGGGAATATGGCAAAGGGCTGGACGGAAGACGAAATTGTGGAAATCATCGATGCGGCCATCATGGGGGCACTGACAAAGGTCTATGACGGCCGGGAGGACGTGACCTACGATGTGCTCTGGGATAAGGAAACGCACCGCCTGTGGGCGGAAGAACGCAGGGGGGACGATATCGACGACCGTGGCGGTGCTGTCATGAGTGTCTATACGGTCATGGAATATCCCGAAAACCTGGAGAGCATCGAATATCAGCTCAAAAAAAGCGGTGAAACGGAGCGCCTTGCCGCCGGGGACTTAAAAGATGAAGTCCTGACCAAAGCCTTTGCCCGTTACATCCGGCACGGATACAGGAACGAATTTGCCCGGAAAATCGCTGAGAATATCTGGTGAGGCTGGGAGGCGGGATGTTGTGAGTCGCGAGCCGCTGTCTGCGGAATGCGGCATACGGAGTATCCCCTCACAGGAGAACAGAAGCACAGAAACAAGAGAAGCCCTGCAGAACGGGATTGTCCTGCAGGGCTTCTCTATACGCTTTTCGGCGTACATTTTATTGTTGGAGATCCCAGGATCCGTCCGTCAACGGATATGCTTCAGGATCTCTTCCGTCATGGTGTCCGTATTGGCTTTTTTGAATCCTTCTTTATACAGATCGGGCGTGCGCCAGCCGTCAGCCAGGGTTTCATCGACAGCGCGTTCGATGGCATCAGCCGCTGCATCCGCGTCGAGGGAGTAGCGGAGCAGCATCGCTGCAGAGAGGATGGTGGCACAGGGATTGGCGATGCCCTTGCCCGCAATGTCCGGGGCGGAGCCGTGGATCGGCTCGTAGAGGCTCGTCATCTCGCCGATGGAAGCGGAAGGCATCATGCCAATGGAGCCGCCCAGGACGGCTGCTTCATCGCTCAGGATATCCCCAAAGAGGTTGCTCGTGACGATGACGTCGAACTGTTTGGGATTCAGGGCAAGCTGCATGGCACAGTTGTCCACGTAGAAATGGTTCAGGGCGACATCCGGATAGCCTTCTGCCAGTTTCGTGATCGTGCGGCGCCAGAGCCGGGAGGTGGCCAGCACATTGGCTTTATCCACGGAGGTCACTTTGTGGCGGCGTTTGCGGGCGGCTTCCATGGCAAAGCGGCTGATCCGCTCGACTTCGGGGACACTGTAGTTTTCCAGATCCCAGGCGCGTTCCACGCCATTATGGATTTCCGATTCACAGCGGTCGCCAAAGTAGATGCCGCCGACGAGTTCACGGACGATCATGATGTCCGTACCGGTGACGATATCGGGCTTCAGCGGCGAATATTCCGCCAGGACGGAGGATACTTTGACCGGGCGCAGGTTGACATAGAGCCCCAGATTTTTGCGCAGGCCCAGGACAGCCTGTTCCGGGCGTTTGGAAGGTTCCACATTGTCCCATTTGTTGCCGCCCACGGCACCGAACAGGATCGCGTCGGATGCTTTGGCCGTATCGATCGTATCCTGCGGCAGAGGGGAACCGCAGAGATCATAGGCTGTACCGCCTGCCGGTCTGTATTCATAAGAAAGATCCAGATGGTAGATGCCATCGATTTTTTTCAGGACTTCGACAGCGGAGGCCGTGATTTCCTTGCCGATGCCGTCGCCGGGGATGACCGCGATTTTTTTGCTCATGCTTTACGCTCCTTTACATAGTTGATCAGACCGCCCGCTGCCGCGATTTCCTGGATGAAGCCGGGCAGAGGAGGGGCCTGGAAAGTATCTCCCGTCGTTTCGTCATGGATCCGGCCCGTCGCGATATCGACGGAGAGCTGGTCACCGGCGTGGATCTTCTTTACATCGTCGCCGATTTCCAGTACGGGCAGGCCGACGTTGATTGCGTTGCGGTAAAAGATGCGGGCAAAGCTTGCGGCAATGATGACGGGGACGCCGGAGGCCTTGATGGCGATCGGTGCATGTTCCCGGGAAGAACCGCAGCCAAAGTTCCAGCCGCCCACCATGATATCTCCTTTTTTCACATTCTTTGCGAATGTTTCGTCGATATCCACCATGCAGTGGGAAGCAAGTTCAGCAGGATCGAAACTGTTCAGATAACGGGCGGGGATGATGACGTCCGTATCGATATTGTCTCCATAGCACCAGGTTTTTCCTTTGAATTCCATGATCAATGTACCTCCTTGGGAGCGGCAATCCTGCCGAGAATGGCACTGGCTGCCGCTACCTGCGGGCCGGCCAGATAGACTTCACTGTCGACGTGGCCCATACGGCCGCGGAAATTCCGGTTCGTCGTGGAAACGCATTTCTCACCGGCCGCCAGGATGCCCATGTACCCGCCCAGGCAGGGACCGCAGGTCGGGCAGGAGACAGCACAGCCGGCTTCGATGAAGGTGTCGAGATAGCCTGCATGCATGGCTTCCTGATACACTTTCGGGCTGCCGGGGATGACGATGCAGCGGACATACGGATGGACCTTGTGGCCCTTCATGATCTCAGCCGCAATCTTCAGGTCTTCCAGACGGCCGTTCGTGCAGGAACCGATGACGACCTGATCGATCTTGATTTCACCGAATGTGCCGACTTCTTTCGTATTGCCGGGCAGATGCGGGAAGGCAACGACCGGTTTCAGTTCGGAGAGATTGATTTCCACGGTCCGGCAGTAGACTGCATCGGGGTCCGCCGTTACGATTTCATACTCTTCCTGGACGCGGCCTTTTTCATATTCGATGGTCTTTTCGTCGACCGGGAAGATGCCGTTCTTGGCGCCGGCTTCAATGGCCATGTTGGCAATGGTGAAACGGTCCGTCATGTCCAGCTCGGCCACGCCGGGACCGGTGAATTCCAGGGACTTGTAAAGGGCACCATCGACACCGATACGGCCGATGAGGGTCAGCATGACATCCTTGCCCGTGATATCCGCCGGTTTTTTGCCGGTCAGATGGACGTTGATGGCTTCAGGGACCTTGAACCAGGCTCTGCCCGTGGCGATGGCCACACCCAGATCGGTGGAGCCGACACCGGTGGCAAAGCCGCCCAGGGCACCATAGGTGCAGGTATGGGAATCGGCACCGACGGTCAGGATGCCCGGCATGACAAGTCCCTGTTCCGGCAGGATCACGTGCTCGATGCCGGCGCGCCCTTCTTCAAAGAAGTGCGTGATATGGTGCTTTTGGGAGAATTCGCGGACGATCTTGGCCAGTCCCGCTGATTTGATGTCTTTGTTCGGCATGAAGTGATCCAGGACAAAAATGATCTTTTCCGGATCAAAGACCGGCTTGCCGATCTTATTGAATTCGGCGATGGCCGGGGGTGCCGTAATATCATTGGCCATTACACGGTCCAGGCGGCAGGTGATGAGATCACCGGGCTTTACAAAATCTTTTCCGGCATGTCTTGCCAGGATTTTCTGAGTCATTGTCATTCCCATTGTCTATCATTCCTCTCTGTTCTTCCAGGTATGGATGGTCAGTGTGCGCTGGCCGAAGCTTTGAATTCGTCGATCTCTCCCGGCTGGGAAATCAGGTGGGCCCCGTAGACCCTGTCTTTGATATCATCCATGCGGTTGACCGCGCAGATAAAGGCTTTGATGGAAGCCGTCATGGTATCTGTATCCACGCCGGCACCCCAGGTCGTGACACCTTTTTCATCGGTCAGGCCGAAGTAGGCGATACCGCGGGATTCAGCCACACGGTCCAGATCATGTTCCGTATAGGACAGGTCCTTGATGTGCAGGTCATAGGCGGAGCAGATGGCATTCTTGACCGCATCGAGCTGGCCGTTGCCGCTGCCTTCCAGGATGACCTCGCGGCCGGCGGCCCGGACGAGGACCCTGCCGTTCCAGGTGCCCTGGCGTTTCTTCACAGAGAAGTCCTCCAGTTCGATCGGCAGGACACGATTGACGTAATTGTCCTTGAAGAGATTGAAGATTTCATCGGGTTTCAGTTCCTCATGGCGGTGATCGGAAACTTCTTTGATGAAGTAACTGAAGTTTTCACGCATCGCCTTTGGCATATCGATGCCGTAGTTGGTCTCCATGATGAAGCCCACACCGCCCTTGCCGGACTGGCTGTTGATCCGGATGACATCGGCATCGTAGGTGCGGCCCACGTCGTGGGGATCGATATAGAGGTACGGGCAGGTCCAGTACTTTTCCTGATGTTCTTCCCGGTAATGCATGCCCTTGGCGATGGCATCCTGATGGGAACCGGAGAAGGCGGCAAAGACAAGCTTGCCCGCGTAGGGCTGACGGTCATGGACATGCATCCGCGTAACTTCCTCATACGTCTTGACCAGATGGGGCATATCGGAGAAATCCAGGCCCGGGTCGATGCCGAGAGCGTACATGTTCATGCCGATGGTGACGATATCCGCGTTGCCGGTCCGTTCCCCGTTGCCGAAGAGGGTGCCTTCCACACGGTCCGCACCGGCGAGCATTGCCATTTCCGCGTCCGCCACGCCCGTGCCGCGGTCATTGTGCGGATGGACGGAGAGCACGACATTGTCACGGTAGTTCAGACGCTGCGACAGGTAAGCCACCTGGGAGGCAAAGACGTGGGGCATGGACATCTGCACCGTCGAAGGGAGGTTGATGATGGCCTTGCGGTCCGCCGTGGGTTTCCATACATCCAGGACGGCGTTGCAGACTTCCAGGGCGTATTCCGGTTCCGTACCGGTGAAGCTTTCCGGAGAATATTCAAAGCGGTAATTGGCGCCGGCTTCGTCGGTCAGGCGCTGCAGCAGTCTGGCTCCGTCCACGGCGATCTGCTTGATTTCTTCCTTTGATTTTTTGAAGACCTGCTGACGCTGGGCAAAGGAAGTGGAGTTGTAGACATGGACGATGGCATTCTTGACACCCTTCAGGGCATCGAACGTCTTTTTGATGATATGTTCGCGGGCCTGGGTGAGGACCTGGACCGTCACATCGTCAGGAATCATGTCATGATCCACCAGGTAGCGGAGGAATTCATATTCGGTCTCGGAAGCGGCGGGGAAGCCCACTTCGATTTCCTTGAAGCCAATGGCTACGAGGACCTTGTAAAAGCGGATCTTTTCCTCCAGGCTCATCGGGATGATCAGGGCCTGGTTTCCGTCGCGCAGATCCACGCTGCACCAGACCGGTGCCTTATCCGGCGCATCCTTCATCGCCCAGGACATATCGATGACGGGCGGCATAAAATATCCTTTTTTGTAATGTTCGACGTTTTTCATTCTGAATTCCTCCTAAGTTCAACCTTTTCCCGGCAATAAAAAAACCTTTCGTCTCTGTATAAGAGACGAAAGGTCAATTTGTAACCTTACGCGTTACCACTCTACTTCATATCCAGTAAGATATGCACTCATTTCAGGTACGGATCTGCCGATCGATACCCTCCTGTCAGATAACGGCCAGGCCCCGGCTCCACCTACTGTCAGTTCAGCGAGCTGCTCGGAGATCAGTTCGGTCCCTTTCTGCCACGGCCTTGCACCATCCGGCCGCTCTCTGGAAGCTTCCAGGAACGTACTAGTTCTCTTCAACGCATTCACATATGGAATTGCTGAAAAAGATATTACCATACGGACCTGGAAAATGCAAGCAAAAAAATACAAACACATACAATATAAAAGCAGATGGGGGAGATCCTTCAAAAAGATGTATCAAAAATTACATAATGTTGAATGATACGGCAGAAGCATCTTTCTGCAGCGCATACGGGAAGAGGGGAGCCGTCAGCTGGCAGCA
Source organism: uncultured Acidaminococcus sp. (assembly GCA_900315205.1). GTDB lineage: Bacteria > Bacillota > Negativicutes > Acidaminococcales > Acidaminococcaceae > Acidaminococcus. The sequence continues at coordinate 3,446 of OMYF01000017.1, read as the reverse complement.
GTCAGCCGCGGTCAGCGATTTGCGGTCCGCGGAGTGCAGTCTGCGATCTGCAGTCCGCGAGGTACAGGCTGTGATGCTGCGAAGCCGGGAGGCTATAGAGGTCTGAACTTGCAGGCATCAGAAAAGGAGCTTTGAAAAATGACTGCTCATTTTTCAAAGCTCTCTGGTCGTTATTCCTTATTTCTTGTTCAGCATATATTCTGCCATCGAAGCAGCAGCTTTCTTGCCGGCACCCATGGCCAGGATGACGGTAGCTGCACCGGTCGCTGCATCACCGCCGGCAAAGACGCCGGGGATCGAGGTGGCCAGGGTATCTTCATCGGCCTGGACGCAGCCTTTCTTCGTCTTGGCAATCACGGTGCCTTCCGTGCTCATCGGGTTCGGACGGGTACCGAGGGCCATGATGACGAGGTCGCAGGGAATGTCGAATTCGCTGCCCTTGATCTCGACAGGACGGCGGCGTCCGGATGCATCCGGTTCACCAAGTTCCATCTTGACGCAGGTCACAGCGCTGACACGGCCCTTGTCATCGCCTTTGATGGCGACAGGGTTCGTCAGCAGATCAAAGATGATGCCTTCTTCTTTGGCGTGTTCCACTTCTTCACGGCGGGCCGGCAGTTCCTTCTCGCCGCGGCGGTATACGATATGGGATTCAGAACCCATCCGGCGGGCGCAGCGGGCCGCATCCATGGCAACGTTGCCGCCGCCGACGATGACGGCTTTCTTGCCTCTCAGGATCGGTGTTTCACTGTTCGGGTCATAGGCCTTCATCAGGTTGATACGGGTCAGATATTCGTTGGCGGAGTAAACACCCACATGACCCAGGCCGGGGATATTCATGAACATCGGCAGGCCTGCACCGGAAGCGATGAAGACGGTTTCATAACCATCTTTCAGCAGTTCCGGGATGGTGGCGACTTTGCCGATGACCATATCCGTACGGAATTCGACGCCCAGTTCCTTCAGGCCTTCCACTTCCTTGGCCACAATGGCTTTTGGCAGACGGAATTCAGGGATACCGTAGACGAGCACACCGCCTTCTTTGTGGAATGCTTCGAATACAGTGACTTCGAATCCTTTGCGGGCCAGTTCACCGGCACAGGTCAGGCCGGCAGGACCGGAACCGATGATGGCGGCCTTGTGGCCGTTCTTCGGTGCGGCTTTCATCGTATCGATGCCGTGATCGGCAGCCCAGTCGGAAACGAAACGTTCCAGGCGGCCGATGGCGACCGGTTCACCCTTGATGCCGCGGACACACTTGCCTTCGCACTGGTTTTCCTGCGGGCATACACGGCCGGAAATCCGGGGCAGGGCATTGGCGTTGGATACGATTTCAAAAGCTGCCTTGAAATCGCCGGCAGCGACTTTGGCAATGAAATCCGGGATGGGGATCCCGACAGGGCATCCCGTGACGCATCTGGGGTTCTTGCAGTTCAGGCAGCGGCGGGCTTCATTGATGGCCTGCTCTTCCGTGTAGCCCAGGGCTACTTCCTTGAAATTTGTTCTGCGTACGTCCGGTTCCTGGGACGGCATAGGCGTTTTTTCAGCCTGCATATTAATATTACTCATTATTTGCGTACCTCCCCGGTCAGATTGCAAAAATGCTCGCGTCTTTCGTCTTCAAATGCCTTGTATGTACGGTTGCGGGCAATGGCCTCATCAAAGTCCACTTTATAACCGTCAAAGTCAGGGCCGTCGACGCAGGCGAACTTGATCTCGCCATCCACGGTGACACGGCAGCCGCCGCACATGCCGGTCCCGTCGATCATCAGCGGGCACATGCTGATCATGCAGGGGATGTTGTATTTCTTGGCCGTCAGAGTGGCAAACTTCATCATCGGCATGGGTCCGATGGCAAAGACCTGATTGAATTTGACACCGCTCTTGATGAGGTCTTCCAGCTGGTTCGTGACGAAACCATGGTAGCCGAAGGAACCGTCATCGGTGCAGGTATGCAGATCCGTGCAGGCTTTTTTCATTTCTTCTTCCAGGATGATGCGGTCCTTGTTGCGGAATCCGGCAATCAGGTCGACCTGGTTGCCCGCTTCGTGGAGGCCTCTCGCGACAGGCAGCGCAATGGCGCAGCCCAGGCCGCCACCCAGGACAGCAACACGGCCGTAACCTTCTACAGGAGTCGGTTTGCCCAGAGGACCTGCCATATCGGCCAGGCAGTCTCCCTCGTTCAGCTCATCAAGCTCCATGGTGCCGGCACCGGCTTTCTGGAAGATCACCGTAATCAGACCATTGTCGTGGCTGGAAATAGTCAGAGGGATACGTTCTGCATCCGCGTTGGAACGCAGGATGATGAATTGTCCCGGCTTTGCTTTTTCAGCAATCCAGGGCGCGTAGACAGAGATCTGGCTCATTTCCGGACTCAAAACTCTCTTGTGAACAATCTCGAATCTCTTTGGCATTGCTTCTCCTTTTGACGACCCTTTCAACAGCAACCATATGCATTTCTGCAATACAGGCCCGTCTGACGGGAGCCGGACCTGTCACTGTTCCATCGTCATCATCATTAAAAGATTAAACGTCAGGAAACGTTCCTTTATATTTTACCCTTTCTGTTTGAATTAAGCAATAATTTAAGAATAAGTGACATATGCCTGTCATGCTCCGGCCGGAAAAGAGCATGACCGCCAGCCCTGACGGCATGCTCTTTGCAGCTCTTCCTGCCGCCCCTGCGTTCCCGATTAGGAGTGAGCAGAAAAGAGTTCCGGTCTTTTTTTGTTTTCCACTCGGAACCGGTATGGGATATTCCGGGAATCGCTGCAGCATGGTCCGATCCGAATGCCCGTTTATGGTCATAAAAATATGCTCGAAAACGGGCACAAAGCCCAATAGCGGGCAGTGTATACAATTGTTTTTCTGCCTGATTCTTGAAAAGATAAGGAAAAATGCGGGCTTCGCAGATTTTTAAAAATTGGCACGATTATTGCTAGGATAGATATGTGAAAAAATATAAATCGGAAAGGGAATGATGCTTCCGGCATCGGACTTTCCAGTCAACCTTATGGAGGCGATTGAAAATGAAGTTTGGAATCCTGAAAGACATCAAAGACGGAGAATATCGCGTGATTGCCACGCCGGCCGAGGTTGCCACCCTGATCCAGGACGGCAATGAGGTCTGTGTCCAGCACGGCGCCGGTGAAAAAGCCGGTTTTGCCGATGAGGCCTATGCGGCAGCAGGAGCGACATTCTGCGATACGAAAGAAGAAATCTATGCAAACTGTGATTTCGTAGCCAAAGTCAAGGAATTCGAGCCCTGTGAATTCGATCTGCTCCGCGAGAACCAGATCGTCTTTACATGCATCCATCCGGCGGCCCATCCGGAGGAAGTCCAGGCTCTCCTGAAGAGCAAATGCATCGCCATCACGGCTGAGGATTCCCACCGCTACGGCTCCCCGAACTGTGAAGCTGCGGGCAAGCAGGGCGCACTCTTCGGC
>OMYF01000024.1 GCA_900315205.1 uncultured Acidaminococcus sp. | reverse complement strand
CTGCGGTCCGCGATATACGGTCTTTGATGCTGGAGCACGGAGGTTCTCTTTCCCATGCCGTAAAATCCATTAGAAAAGCGCTGTGAAAAATGAGCAATCATTTTTCACAGCGCTTTTCGTATCACCATGGATATGGAACGGAGCTTCGCCGCGTGGGACCGCCCCGGGAGCGGAAGACTCCCCTCCGTCTAAGGCAGGCGTCTTACTGCAGCGGGCCTTCCTTTGCTTCGTACATGTCTACCAGGCCGCCGTTGCAGATCAGCTGGAAGGACTTTTCCATGTCTTTATAGAAGGCATAGTCGTTCTCCATGTAACCGACCTGGCTGCGCAGGTATCCGTAACTCAGCCTGCCGGACGTGCTCAGGTGGGAAGGACCGTCTTCACGGAGGTCAACGCCCTGGGCGGCACACATATATTCGATGGAGAGGACGTGGAAGACGTGGTCGATGATCTGACGGGCCTTGCGGGCTGCAATCGTCCCGAAACTCACGTGGTCTTCCTGGTTGGCCGAGGTCGGAATGGAATCGACGCTCGCCGGATGGGCCAGGATCTTGTTTTCTGAGACAAGGGCGGCTGCGCAGTACTGAGGGATCATGTAGCCGCAGTTCAGACCGCCGTTACGGACCAGGAAGGCGGGCAGGCCATTGCTCAGGGCCGGATTGAGCATCCGTTCGATCCGCCGCTCCGACACATTGGCCATCTCCGACATGGCGATCCCCAGTGTATCCATGGCAATCGCGACGGGCTGGCCGTGAAAATTGCCGCAGGAGAGGATGTCCCCGGTTTCCGCAAAGATCAGCGGATTATCCGTGCAGGAATTGATTTCCGTCGCGACCACACCGCGGACATAATCGAGGGCGAGGCGGCTCCCTCCATGGATCTGCGGGATGCAGCGCAGCGTATAGGCATCCTGGACGCGTTTTTCACCGGGCCGGGTGGTAAGTTTGCTGCCCGCAAGGAGTTTGCGCAGATTGGCGGCCACATCCATCTGGCCCTTGTGAGGACGGGCGGCATGGAGGCGGGCATCGTATGCCGTAGGAATGCCCGTCAGGGCCTCGACGGTAAGGGCGGCGATGATATCAGCCGTCTTGACGACATTTTCCGCGTCGTGGACCGCGAGGGCGGCGACACCCGTCATGGCGCAGGTCCCGTTGATGAGCGCCAGGCCTTCCTTCGCAACCAGTTTGACCGGTTTCAGGCCTGCTCTGGCCATTGCTTCGGCTCCCGGCAGGACTTCTCCCTGATATTCCGCTTCGCCGTCACCGATGAGGGGCATGACCATATGGGCAATGGGACAGAGATCGCCGCTGGAGCCAACGGAACCCTTTTCTGGAACAATCGGATGGACCCGTGCGTTGAGCATATCGACCAGCGCTTCCACCGTCGAAAGACGGACCCCGGAATAGCCTTTAGCCAGGGTATTGATACGGAGCAGCATGATAGCGCGGACCACTTCCGTAGGGAAGGGATTGCCCACACCGGCGCAGTCTGAAAGGATCAGCCGGAGCTGCAGTTCGTTCAGATCGGATTCATCGATGGCAACGCTTTCAAATTTTCCAAAGCCCGTATTCAGACCATAGATGGGTGTCTTTTCAGAAACGGCTTTATCGACAATGGCCCGGGATGCCTGGATCTTTGTTTTTGCCTCGGGTGCAAGGGCCGCTTTGGCTCCGTAACGGGCTACGGCAACGACATCTTCAATGGTCAGTGTTTCTCCATCCACATAGATTGTGTTCGTCATGCAATCATCCTCCATTTTTTTATAAAATAAAATGTCAGTGAAAACGGTCACAGCAGGTGATGCTCTGCTGCCGCATTACGGGACGCAGCCGTCCCGGCGGCCATGGAGCACTCCGGTGCTGCGGACCTGATTTGATTATTCTACCATAGACGTATCGGGTTGCGGAAGAGGGCAGTGAGCTGTACAGGAATCAGAAAAGGATCTGTGAAAAATGACTGTGCATTTTTCACAGATCCTTACTCTTTATTTCGATCCAGAGATGGAGTGGATCACTTGCCGGCAGTCAGCGGACCGCCGGTGTTGCGTTTCTGCCACAGGAAGCAGAGCACCAGGATGGCGATGCCGGCGATATCAGTCGTCGTGCCGGGAATGATCAGGCAGAGACCGCCGATGAAGAAGACGATCCTCTGCAGGGCATTCAGCGGGTGCTGGCAGAAACCGATCATCGAGAGGGACAGGCCCCACATGCCGATGATGGCGGTTATGGTTGCCAGGATGATGGTCGGCGCTGTGGCGTTGATCATCAGGAGCTGCGGTGCCAGTACGAAGATGTACGGGACAACGAAGGCTGCGATAGCCAGCTTTGCGGCCGTGACGCCCGTTTTCATCGGGTTGGAGCCGGCGATACCGGAACCGGCATAGGCTGCCAGAGCGACCGGAGGCGTAACGTCAGCGACGATACCGAAATAGAACGCGAACATATGGGCTGCCAGGACGGGGACCTTCATCTGGATCAGAGCCGGGGCAGCGATGGTGGAGGTGATGACGTAGTTTGCCGTCGTCGGGACGCCCATGCCCAGGATCAGGGAAGTGATCATCGTAAAGAACATGGTCGGGACCAGTTCGCCGCGGGCAAGGTCCAGAAGTGCCGTAGCCAGCTTCAGGCCCATACCGGTCTTGGTGACGACACCGATGATGACACCGGCGGAGGCGCAGGCGATGAGCACACCCAGCACGGACTGGGAGCCGTTGATCAGACCGTCGACGAACTGACGGAACGTGATGCGCGTATTCTTCCTCAGGCAGGCGCAGACGATGGTCAGGCCGATGGCCACCAGTGCGGCACGCATCGGGGTATAACCGGAGACGAGCAGATATACGATTACGATCAGAGGGATCGCCAGATGGCCTTTTTCACGGATCAGGGGACCGAACTTCGGCAGTTCTTCGCGGGGCGTGCCTTTCAGGCCATATTTCTTGGCTTCGTAGTGGACGCTCAGCCAGATGCCCGTGTAATAGAGGAGCGCCGGGATGACGGCGGCCTTGACGACATCGATATAGGGGACACCGACGAATTCAGCCATCAGGAAGGCTGCGGCGCCCATGACAGGAGGCATCAGCTGACCGCCGGTGGAGGCGGCTGCTTCTACGGCGCCGGCGAATTCAGGACGATAGCCGAGTTTCTTCATCATCGGGATTGTGAAGGAACCGGTGCCGGCTACGTTGGCGACGGAGGAACCGGATACGGTACCCATCAGGCCGGAAGACAGGACGGCGACTTTGGCAGGACCGCCCGTAGCCCAGCCGGCAACGGCGTTGGCGATGTCAATGAAGAACTTGCCAAGGCCCGTGGCTTCCAGGTAGGCACCGAACAGGATGAAGAGGTAGATGAAGGTGGAGGACACGCCCATCGGGATCCCGAAGATGCCTTCCGTCGTAAAATACAGGTGGCTCACGAGTTCTTTGAAGGTGACGCCCCGGTGAGCCAGGATGCCGGGCATGTAGGGCCCGAACAGGGCATACAGGACGAACAGCAGGGCCACGGTCAGCATCGGCCAGCCGACTGTACGCCGCGTGGCTTCGAAGACGAGCACCGTGCCGATGATTCCGATGACCATATCCGTATCGTTGTTCATGCCGGCGCGGAGGACGAGTTCCTTATAATTTACGATCAGATACATGGTCGCACAGATACTGAGGATGGCAAATATGACATCCAGAGGATTCATGGAAGAGCGGGACCAGGATTTCCGTGCAGGATAGAGCAGGAAAATCAGGGTGAGCCCGAACATCAGGTGGATCGTGCGCTGCAGATGGGCATCCAGTACCCCGAAGATCCCCGTATACAGCTGGAACAGAGCAAACAGGATGCATATGGCACTGATGATATAATGCCATATGCCCTTGGGATCCCTTTTGTCCGATTCCTTATCGAATTTTTTCATGACTTCTTCGGCAGACATTGCCTTTGGCTGCATCTGCTCTTTGTTTTCAGTCATTGTTAACATCCTTTCCCTGGCATCATCAATCCATCAGCCAGTATTTATATCTTTTCATGACTTTTACATCCACGCGGACACCCTGTCCGAATTTTTTGCAGAGCTTGTACGTCTTTCCCCTGCAGGAGATATCCGGATCGGCCTGGACTGCAGGCCTGAAGGAAACCGTGCGGTAGGGCCGGTCCATCGTCAGGTCGAACTTCCCGTCTTCCTTGCGTGTGGCGAAAGAACCTTCCGAAGGACTGTAGGGAAGACCCACACCGTAGGATTCATAGACCGTATGGGTCATGGTCATGTCATCCGGTCCGTTGATCCGAAAGTATTCATAACAGGGAGTCAGCTGGACGGAATGTGTGTAATGATAGACCCACGTGTCGCCTGGAGAAACCGGGATGGTGACAGCATCACCTTTTTCCGACAATAATACAAGAAGAAGGGCATTAAAATAATAGAAGAGAAATCCTGCTGCCAGGATCAGCAAGACACAGATGGCGGCAGCAGCTTTTTTTAAAGAAGGCCGAACTCCACCCGCAAGTGGGGTTCGGCCTGTAGAATTACACATACCTATCGCCAGGATTTACTTATTTTTCTTTGAAGAACTTGTCAGCACCGCCGTTCATCGGAATGGACATACCTTCCAGAGCGGTTTCCTTCGTGATCATCTTGGCGATGTTGTGAGCGGTCTTCATGCGGTCGAGGTTGCTGTACAGCGCCTTGACGATTTCATAACCCAGATCATCGCTCATCTTATCCGTAACAGCCAGCATGCACTTTACGGAGATGGAAGGCACATCTGCGTCGACCTTGTTGTAGGTCTTTGCCGGGATGGTGGTCTTGGTGTAGTACGGATATTTCTTGATCAGCTTTTCAGCCAGGTCATTGTCGATGGCGACCAGGGCAATGTCATGCTGGGTAGCCAGATCCTGTACGGCTGCCGTCGGGAAACCGGAGGTCAGGAAAGCAGCGTCGACGTTGCCGTCTTTCAGAGCGGAAGAAGCTTCTGCATAGGAAAGATACTGCGGTTTGATATCATTATAGGTGATGCCGGCCATTTCGAGGATCTGACGGGCGTTGGCTTCAGCACCGGAACCGGCGGCGCCTACGGCGACTCTCTTGCCCTTCAGGTCGGCAACGGTCTTGATCCCCGTGCTCTTGACCGTAACGATCTGCACGGTTTCAGGATACAGGGTAGCCAGACCTTTCAGGTTCTTGACTTCCTTGCCCTTGAACATTTCCACGCCCTTGACAGCATAGTAGGCGATATCGTTCTGGATGAAAGCCACATCGACCTGGCCGTCCTTCAGCATGTTGACGTTTGCCACGGAAGCACCCGTCGACTGTGCCGTTGCGTTGGCCCCCTTGACATTCTTGTTCAGGATGTCAGCCAGCGCGCCGCCCAGGGGATAATACACACCTGCCGTACCGCCTGTCGCGATATTGATGAACTTTTTGCCGCCACCGTCACTCTTGGCACCGTCGCCGGCTTTCTTGTCACTGCCGCCGCATCCGGCGACCACGGACGCTGCTGTAGCCAGGGCCATCATTGCAAATACCAGTTTTTTTGCTTTCATAGAACTCTCCTCCATCTCTTGAAATAAAAAAAGTAGGACATGATAAGAAGGCCACGCCTTTTGCCGAACAATAAATAATGATAAAAATGGATTTGTTCGATAAGAAAAGTATAACTGCTGTGTAACAATTTGTCAAGAAAGAAGAAAATTAATAACAGTGTAAAATTTGTTCCATATTCAAGCAAACAATATTGTATACAGTATCCGAATGCACTGAAAAAGCAAAAAAAAATAAGAATGAAAATCTGGGAGAATAATTAAATGTACAAAAATATGTCCTGTATCTGCGAACGGACACGAGCCTGCAGTCCGTGCTGTATCAAATAAACTGGAAAAATACGGATAAATCAGGGAAAATGATCAAAAAATAATGGAGCGCGTCATTAAAATATGAACAATGATATGAAAAGTGACGCAATTTAGTAAAAACAGACATATCCGGAAGGAAATATCAAAAAATCCATCTGATAAATACAGATGTCTGCCGGAGGAAAATAGAAAATATTTTTTCATAAAAGTATCGGTTTAGGGAAGGAACAGGAGGAAAACGAAAGAATTATCTGATAATTTAAACAACGTTCGGTATGTAACGAATAATATTTATGAATTTACCGTATTAATGTATTATCCGGAATGTAACGGCTGTGTAAAATTTTGCTGATAAGCACACTGGGCTGTAGTATGAGCTCCTGTTTTATGATAAAATTTACTCAAATATTACAATATGGAAATGCCGGGGATACGGAACGAGGCCGGCGGCTCAGCGCTGCACGGCAATGCCGTATCCTGTCAGCAAAGCAAACCGCAGTTTCGGGGGAACAGGAGGATGGTTTCTTTTGCAGCACGGAGATGACCCGTAAAAAGCAGTCTGGATCTGCCCGGACCGCTGCCCGGTGCAGCTGTTCCCGGGCAGCGGGAAGCGCGTCGGTCGGCAAAACAGGGGGAGCACGGGATGTGATTCCCTTTTATATGTGATATCGCAAACGGAGGAAATCGGATTGCGTTACTTATTTCTATTTTTAGGCGGGATTTCTCTTTTCTTGTACGGGATGCAGCTCATGGGGAACGGGCTGCAGCAGGCAGCCGGCAGCAAGCTGCAGCGGATCCTGGGCAAGCTTACGAAGCGGACGATCTACGGCGTCGCCCTGGGTGCGGGCGTGACCAGCATCCTGCAGTCTTCGAGTGCGACGACCGTCATGACCGTCGGCCTCGTCAATGCCGGTCTGATGAACCTGCAGCAGGCCTTCGGGATCGTCATGGGCGCCAATATCGGGACGACGATCACTGCCCAGCTGATCGCTTTCAAGCTGACGGATTATATTACACTGATCCTGGCCATCGGCTTCCTCATCCAGACTTTTGCCCGGAAACGGAATGTCAGGGACTGCGGCCAGGTCCTCCTGGGTTTCGGCATCCTGATGCTCGGCATGGCCATGATGGGTGATTCCGTCGTGCCGCTGCGCAAGAACCAGGCTGTCGTGGAATTCATCAGCCGCTTCTCCACGCAGCCTCTCCTGGGCCTTCTGGTGGGCCTGTGCATGACTGTGGTCATCCAGTCTTCCAGTGCGACCGTCGGTATCCTGATGGCGATGGCCAGCCAGGGACTGATCCCGCTGGAAGGGGCCGTCCCCGTCCTTCTGGGCGACAACATCGGGACCTGCATCACGGCTGTCCTGGCTACCCTGCAGGCAAACATCAATGCCAAACGGGTCGCCCTGTCCCACGTCCTTTTCAATCTGATCGGTTCCATCATTGCCATTTTGCTGATGCGGCAGTTCCTGCAGCTTGTACTCGCCGTGTCCCCGGCAAATGATATATCCCGGCAGATCGCCAATGCCCATACGACATTCAACGTGGTCAATACGCTCCTTTTCCTGCCCCTGGCTTCCCGCTTCACCCATCTGGTGGAACGGATCATCCCGAACCGGGGCGGCGAGATTTCCTACCAGCCCAAATTCCTCAATGAAAATATGCTGGGAACGCCGGCCATCGCCCTGAGCCTGGCCAAAAAGGAAATCATCCGCATGGGCAGCCTCGCCCTGGGCAACATCCGCCGCTCCTTTGCGTGCGTGGAGACGTATGATCCGAAGAAAGCGAAATACATCAAGGAACATGAACCTGTCATCGACAATCTGGAAGAAGCCATTACGGTCTATCTGACGAAACTGTCGGAAAAGAACATGAGCCCTGAACTTACGGCCATGCATACGGGGCTGCTGCATTCGTGCAGCGACATCGAGCGCATCGGCGACCACGCCGAAACCATCGTGAAGAGGGTCAAGGCCATGAATGAGGAGGGCATGAGCTTTTCCGCCCAGGCCCAGCTGGAGATGAAGGGGCTCGAGGATCTTGTCCTTGAGACGGCGGAAGGCGCCCTGCAGGCGCTGGAGGACAACGACCTCGTCCTCGCCCGGCGTGCCCTGGATAATTCCCACAAGGTAAGGAAGATGGAAAAAGCCATGCGCAAGAGCCATGTGGAACGGCTGAACAAGGGTATCTGCACTCCTGAAACAGGTTTTGTCATGCTGGAACTGCTTATTAATATGAAGCGCGTTTCCGATCATGCCCAGAACCTCTGCGAGGTCGTACTCGGTGAATTTTGATATTTTCTGCGGATCCGTTTCCGGAAGTCCTGGACTTCCGGAAATTTTTTCTTTTGCGGGCCCCCATGGCATCAGGGCTGAAAGGTCCCGGAGAGATTTCTGTCTTGACGGAAACAGATCGGACTGCTACCATAGACAGTATCAAACACAATATATTGTGGAACACAGTAAAAACAGAATACAATATATTGAAACGGGAAGGAATGACCATGATGGATGAAAAGGACTGGCTCGGCGCGGACAATCAGCTTGGGCTTGATATCTGGCACAATAAGTACCGCAGCGACGGTGAGAGTTTTGAACAGTGGCTCGAGCGCGTGAGCGCTCATGACGCGGAGGTGGCGGAGCTGCTGCGGACGAAGAAATTCCTCTTTGGCGGGCGGATCCTGGCCAACCGCGGCCTGGAATGCGAAGGGAAAAAGATCACGCTGTCCAACTGCTACGTGGTGGAACCGCCGGAGGACAACATCGAAAGCATTTTTGACCGGGCGGGCAAACTGGCCCGGACGTACAGTTACGGCGGAGGCTGCGGGATCGATATTTCCGGACTGAGCCCCCGGGGCGCACGGATCAACAATGCGGCAAAGGAAACGAGCGGTTCCATTTCCTTCATGACCCTTTATTCCCTCGTGACAGAACTCATCGGCCAGAATGGCCGGCGCGGCGCCCTGATGATCTCCATCGACTGCACGCACCCGGACCTGCTTGATTTCATCAGGCTGAAAACCGATCTGGACAAGGTTACGAAGGCCAATATCTCGATCCGCCTGAATAAAGAATTCATGGATGCCGTCAAGGAGCATGAAAAGTTCCGGCTCCATTTTACGCGGAAGGAGACGGGCCAGGTCATTGAAAATATCGTCGATGCCGCAGAGGTGTTCCATCTGATCGCAGAAACGAACTGGGATTATGCAGAACCGGGAGCTCTTTTCTGGGACCGGATCTGTTCCTGGAACCTGCTTTCCAATACGAAGGAATTCCGCTTTGCCGGTGTCAATCCCTGTGCGGAGGAGCCGCTGCCGGCCGGTGGTTCCTGCCTGCTCGGAAGTCTCAATCTCTCTGCGTTCGTCAAGGATCCCTTCACGTCCGAAGCCTCCTTTGACAGGGAAGAATTCAAACGCTGCGTCCGCCTCGCCGTACGGGCCCTGAACGATGTCCTCGAGGAAGGCCTGCCGCTCCATCCGCTTGCAGAGCAGCGGGAAAGTGTGGCCAAATGGCGCCAGATCGGCCTTGGCATCATGGGGCTCGGTGATATGCTGCTCAAGCTGGGACTCACCTACGGCAGCGAGGAAGCGGTCGATTTCTGCCATGAGATCGGGTCCACGATGGCCGATACGGCCATCGCCGCCTCGGCGCTCCTTGCCAAAGAACGGGGACCCTATGAAATGTGCCATACGGATGAGATCATGGAGACGCCCTATTTCAAAGCCAATGCCTCTGCCGAAACGGCAGCGCTTGTCAAGGCGTACGGGCTCCGCAATTCCCAGCTCCTGACGATCGCCCCGACGGGGACGCTGTCGACCATGCTGGGGATTTCCGGCGGCATCGAACCGATCTACGCCAATTATTATGAGCGCAAGACCGAATCCCTCCATGCAGCCGATGTCTATTACAAGGTCTACACGCCCATCGTGGCCCAGTATATGGCTCAGCACGGCCTTAAGGACGACTCCAAGCTGCCGCCTTATTTCGTGACGGCCATGAACCTGGATTACCGCGCCCGGATCGCCATGCAGGCGGCCTGGCAGCAGCATATCGATGCGTCCATCAGTTCCACGGTCAATGTCCCGAACAGCTTCAGTGTGGAGGATACGGAGAAACTCTATATGCTCGCCTATGACAGCGGCTGCAAGGGCCTGACGATCTTCCGGGACGGCTGCAAGCGGGCCGGGATCCTCACCACCCATGTGGATGACAGTGCGGCCGTGCCCATCGCGGGCGAGGGCCTGGCACGGGGCGAGATCGTCGCCATCGATGATGAGGTCATCGGCAAGAAACGCAAACTGGTGACGGGCTGCGGCAGCCTGCACTGCATGGCTTTCTTCGATCCGGTGACGGGGGCTCTGCTCGAAACGTATCTGAGCAAGGGATCCACAGGCGGCTGCAACAATTTCATGATCGGGCTGTCCCGCATGATTTCCATCAGCGCCCGGGCCGGGATCGATATCTATACGATCTACGATCAGCTCAATTCCTGCGGCAACTGCCCGAGCTATGCCGTGCGGCGCGCTACCCGCGGGGATACGAGCAAGGGCTCCTGCTGTCCCATGGCGGTCGGCAATGCGCTGATCGACATGTATAATGAAGTCCAGGAGGAGCTGAAGGCCAAAAGCGGGGAGAAGGCGCCGGAACCGAAGGTGAAGCCCGTCAGGCCGAAAGCCCGGGACAAAGTCACGGCCGAAAATATCTTCTGCCCCCAGTGCGGTGAACCGCTTGTCTTTGAAGGGGGCTGCAACGTCTGCAAGAACTGCGGCTGGAGTAAGTGCTACTGAGCTGCCGGCAGCCATACCGGACCGGAACTTCCGTCATTTTCGGCTTTTCTGGCTGTTAGCTACTTGACAGATCTCTCGAAATCGGATAAAATAATCAAGCGTTGCGGAAGTAGCTCAGTGGTAGAGCATCACCTTGCCAAGGTGGGGGTCGCGAGTTCGAATCTCGTTTTCCGCTCCAGTTGAATGGATTCCCGCAGGTCCTGCCTGCGGGATTTTTTGTTGTCTAAAAAATCATCCCTTCCGGGTACGCTGCGGAGCTTCGGGGTCCGGGGTACGCTGAAAGGGATGTTTTTTATGAAATGGTCCTGCCGCTGCCCTGACGGGCGCAGAGCAAAATATGGAAGGGATTTTCCCGGCCTGCAGCGGGAGTCCGGACTGACGGAGCGGGGAAGGTCCTTACGGGACCGCTTTTTTTGCCGACTCCAGCCCGTCATCGGGATCATTGTCAAAGGTCAGGGCACCATGCTGGGTCCGCAGCTGCTTTCGAGTCATCCCGTATTCCGGGGAGAGGATGCTGCAGGAAGATGAGGCAAAGGGCGCGTCCTGGATGCCCAGGAGGTCGACCATCATATCGTATGTCAGATCGTTCGTCCAGGGAGAATCCCTGTGCGCCTGCGCAGCGGCATAAAGCTCCGGGCGGCTTGCGATGCTGTCTTCGGACAGGCAGAGCAGCATGGGGATATGGACCATCTGGTAGGTGAATTTATCCGGCTGATGCGTCCGGCCTTCTTCCGGATTTTCACCGTGGTCCGGGATATAGACGAACCCCTTGAAGTGTGGATACTGTCTGGCTCTGGCAAATACTTTTTTCAGGAATGTGTCCACATAGAGGACCGTATCGTCATAGCCGTCGACCAGCCGGCCCTTTCCTTTGTAGACGGCGAATTCTTTCGGGTAGCGGTCGGCATATTTTTCGTGGCCTCCCATGATATGCAGCACGATCAATGCCGGTTTGTCCGGAAGCGGATCGGGCAGATAAGAAAGCAGTTCCCCGTCCGGATAGGTCGTCCGGGTGGAGGAAGAGGACCTGCCGTTGATCCAGGACTGGTGATCGGCGGTGGAAGCCATTTCCGAAACGGGTGTTTCCACAGCACTGAAACGGGACTGGTTGCTGAGCCAGTATGTATCATAACCGGCGGCTCTGGCAATATCGATCAGGGAATAGGCTTCTTCCAGCTTCACCTGATTATACTGGTTCTTTCCGCTGAGGGCATACGTCAGGGCCGGTATGGTCTGGCAGTAGTTGGCATAAGCTTTCCGGAAAATGACCGTGCCCGGCTTGTCCGCCATCGCATCCATCCAGGGAGTGTTTTCCCTTGGATAGCCGTATGTGTGCATATGATCGCGGGAGGCGGTCTCTCCTATGACCAGTACATACGTACCCTTCGCTTCCGGCAGGATGCGCAGGCCGGTCAGTTCCCGGAGACGGGCCAGACGTTCTTTCTGATGCAGGCGGTACGCCTTGTATGAGTCCAGCGATCTGCGGGTGTTCACAATCGTGTTGGCCAAATAGTAGGCGTGCAGCCTGGGCGCGGTCGACCTGATGTTGAGCGCCAGCAGGGACGCTGCGATGAGCAGGGGGACCCATTTATGGGAAACTGCGTTTTGCAGCATCCTGCGGGACAGGAATATTTCCAGAGCAAGAAAGAGCAGCAGCGCGAAGAGGGCAAGGCACCAGAGGGAAAGCGGCTGCTCTTCCAGGAATTCGATGGCTTCTCTGGGATTTGTCTGGCAGACGGCCAGCACCAGATCGGAAGACAGTGCATTGCCGCCACTGATGAAACCATAGCCCAGGCCGATCAGCGGGATGGCTGCAGTGATGCTCATGCCTGCATAGTACAGTACAAGCCACAGTGTCTTCACGGCCCGGGATGCTGCGGAAACTGCTGCAAGTCCCGGGAGTGCAGCCATGCTGAACAGGATGGTGCCCCATTCCATGGCGTCGCTGGCGGCAAATCCGTTATTGCTGAAATCTTTGAGCAAATACACGGAAAGCAGGTGGAGCAGAAGGATAAAAGAAAAATTCAGCAGGTATGATCTGTGGTATTTCCACAGTGCCCACGTAACAGCGAACGCGGCGGCCCCGTAAATCAGGATTTCGTTGAAGAGACGCTGTTCCGCCTGCCCGGTCAGACGAAAAGCGAAAGCTGCGGCAAGGTGGCAGAGCAGTGCGGCAAAGGTGTAAAGATACGTGCGGCAGTGGCTGCGAAAGAGAACCATCGTGTGAACATCCTTCCTGGATCGTGTGGAATAATAAATTGCGATCTTTATATCAGTATAAGACAAAGGCGGAGGCGATTTCAAATCGCTCCCGCCTGTCGGGGATCCCGACGGCCTGCGGCGTTCCTGTGCCGGAGCCGCATGACCGGTCAGAGGTCTCTTGCGCAAGGCAGCAGAAACCCGGCAGGGACCGGGCTTTGATTTATGGCTCCTTAACACCGTGTCGGGGTTTTGTTCCCCTTTTGCCTTGTAGAATCAGGGCATTCATTGTATGATGGAGAAAGAATATTTCTGGGGGATACGGCGATGGATGAAATCACAATCGTATTGGCATCTGATGACAATTATGCACAGCACACGGCAGTGGCCGCTGTTTCCATGCTGCTGAACCACAAAGACAGCCGCACGCTCCATTTTTATGTCCTGGACGATGGGATCTCGGCGCTGAAGGAATCGGATATCGCAGCGACGGTCACTGCCCGGAAGGGTATCGTGACCTTTCTTCCCGTAAAGCAGCTGGAAGTGAAGGCGTATACGAGCGGGCACGTCCGCCGTGCGGCATATCTGCGCCTTTTGATCCCGCAGCTGCTGCCGGAATCCGTGACAAAGGTGCTTTATTTCGATACGGATCTTGTCGTGCTCGATGATGTCAGCGCACTGTGGGATTACCCGCTCGAAGGGAACCCTGTGGGCGCTGTCCGGGATTTCGGCATCATGGCTTCGGCCCGGATGCGCCGTCAGAAAAAAGAGACGCTGGGGCTTGCTGAAGGGAGTCCTTACTTCAATTCCGGGGTCATGGTGATGGATCTTGCCGCGTGGCGGAAGGAGGAAGCTTCGGCAAGGGTCATCGCAGCCGTGACATCCCATGACTACCGCCATCATGATCAGGACGGGCTGAACCAGGTCTTCATGGGCCGGTGGGCTTCGCTTCCCCTGCGCTGGAACGTGATCCCGCCCGTGTTCAGCCTGCCCGCCAAGGTACTCCGGGACAGCCGGATGCGGCTGGAAGCCGTGACGGCCCTGAAAGCGCCGGCCGTCATCCACTGGGCAGGACGCTACAAACCCTGGGAGTTCAAACGTTCCCGGAGTTTCAATGACTCTTATTACCGCTATCTGGCAGAGACCGCCTTTGCCGGAGCGCCCATGCCGCAGCCGGGGGATATGAAGGGGAAGTCCCTGCTGCGGCAGGAAGTGCGGCTGGGACTTGCCCGTTTCTGGAGCCGTCTGCTGGGGAGCCGGGCGGAGTCGGGGAAGGAATAGACTGCAGAATGTTGCAAAAGAGAGGGAATCTGAATGGGGAAACAGATCGAGGAGAAGACGCAGATTAAACTTGTACGGATGCTGGCAGCTGCAGCCACACTGATGGTTTGCCTGACCCGGATTTCCATGGCTGCTGGAGAAGTCATGAACGGGATCATCCTGCTGCTCGGACTGGTGCTGTGGCACCGCTGCCGGCGGGATATCGTCCTGGAACCGGAAATAAAAGGGTATGTGAGGGCATACCTGATCTTTGTGCTGACCACACTGCCTTCTGTCCTGTTTGGCGGAAGCCTCGCCAAAGGCATCCATGAATTTTTGCAGATGTGGATATGGCGGTATGTGGTGTTCCTGCCCGTCGTCAGCTTCATCCGGAAAAAAGAAATGCTCTGGAAGATGCTCACGGCCTATACGGTCCTGTTCAGCGTGGACTGCCTGCTCACGCTGGTGCAGGTCGTCCTGAAACTGGGGAACAACGACCGGGGCTGGGGCCTCGGCGGCAGTCAGCTGGGCATTGCGAGCATCATCTGCATGATGCTGCCCCTGTGTGTGATCTTCCTCCTGGATGAAGGATTCCCGCCGCTCCTCAAAAAAGCGGCAGCACTGGATTTTGCCGCAATCTGGGTGGCCCTGTTCTGCAACCAGAGCCGGGGTTCCTGGCTGAACACGATCCTCATGCTGCCCGCACTGGCGGCTGCCTATTTCAAGAGAAAAAAGCAGGTCATTGCCGTCGTCCTGGTGTTTTTCGCCGTTTCGGCCGGTGTCCTGGCAGCGAAGCCGGGACTGAGGGCCCGTTTCCTTTCCATCGGCGAGACCGTGGAAGGCAGGGAGCATGCCAACCGTTTTTCCGGCTGGATTTCCTGCATCCATATGGTGGAGGACCATCCTGTCTGCGGGATCGGACTGGGACGCTGGCATGATTTTTACCGTTCTCAGTACCGGCTCCCCACGGATACGGAAGCCCTGAACCATGCACACAACAATTATTTCCATCTCGCGGCGGAAACGGGGCTCCTCGGGTTCCTGGGGCTGTGTTATTTTACCCTGTATTATGTGGTCACTTCTTTCCGCGGCTGGCTGCGGGACCGGAATCCGTATGATCTGATGCTTCTGTGCTGTTTCCTCGGGTATGTCGTCATCTTCGGGCAGGTCGAATATACGCTCGACCTGACGAGCGGCGTCCGGATCTTCTGGTTCCTCAGTGCCGTCAGCCTGGCCCTGAAGATGACGGTCCGCCGGGAAAAGCAGGATGGAATTGAATCCTCGCAGAAAAAAATTGTATAATTAAAGAACAGCATCGAAACAGTGGTCTCCAGGCATCGTCCGCGGGACCGCTGTTTTATACAGGACTGGGAAGGATGGGCTCCGGATCTTCTGTGCCGCCTCTTTCCTGCCCGTCCGTTGGCGAAAGGAACAGGTCAGATGAAAATCTTCCTAGACGGCATCATGCATCTGGGGGACATCCTGATGACGGCATCGGTTTTCCCCGTGCTGCGTCAGCATTTTCCCGGTGCCGAGATCCATTATCTTGTGCAGGCTCCGCTGGCTCCGGCTGCGGCGCTCCTTGAAGGTGTGGACCGTGTCATCCCGTATGCGTACAAAAGCGGCGGGGGCAGCCTGGATGTATACCGCTTCGGCCGGAAACTTGCCCGGGAAGGCTACAGCCTGGGAATTTTCCTGGATCCCCGGGAACGGGTGACGCTGATGAAATGGTTCGCCCGGATCCCCGTGCGCATCAGCATGGAACGGGCGCTTGGCTGGGAACTGGGATGGGAAAGATATTTCTATACCCATGACCTGAAGTTCCGGGATCCCTGGGATTACCGGGAGCACCGTGTCGGTGAAAGCTTCCAGCGGCTGCTGCGGGATTATCTGGGGGATCCGGATACGGCTTTCGTCCCGCCGGCCATCCGGCCTTCCACGGCCGCGGAAAAAGAAGCCGCAGCGGCTCTCCTTGCCGGGATCAGGGCATACCGACGGAAAATCGCTTTCTGTGTCGAGACCACTACGCGGACCAAGGACTGGCCGACGGGCAAATTCGCAGCCACGGCGGACTGGCTCGCCGAAACATATGGGGCAGCCATCGTCATGACGGGAACGGCGGACCATGAAGGGCGGATCGCTGAAATCATCCGGCAGATGAAGCATCCCGAGGCGGTCCTCGATGCGGCCGGCAGGACGTCCCTGCCGGTCCTGGCTGCCCTGCTGCGGCAGATGGATCTCCTGCTGACGCTCGATACGGGGACGGCCCATATCGCAGCGGTGGCAGGCTGTCCGGTCGTGACCATCTTTACGCATAATTCGCCGGAAATCTACCGCGCGGCGGCGCCTGTCAGCCGGGCCGTGAGCGGCCATGTCCCCTGTTCGGGCAAACATGTCTGCATGGGACCGTCGCGCTGCGTCAAGCGGGATTGTGTGGACTGCATCAGTACGGATATGGTGGAAAAAGAGATTTCCTTTGTGCTGGATCGGAGCAAGTGATGAAAACATTTGAAGAAGGATATTTTGTGCCGGAACGCTTCCTTGAGGACTGTCAGGAGTATGATTTCCGGCAGCCCGGGGATGCGCGTCCTGTGAGGCACGTCGCTTACAATATCAATGATGCCTATTTCCGGATCATGGGGGCTTCCCTTGTCTCGGTCCTTGAAAACAACCGGGACATGAGTCCTGTCTTCCATATCTTTACGGACGGGTACAGTGCGGAAAACAGCCGGAAAGTACAGACCCTGGCGGAGCAGTATCACTGCTGCTGCCGGCTGTACCGCCTCCGGATGGAACCATTCCAGGATTTCCATGTTAAAGTGGAACGTTTTTCCCGCATTACGTACGGAAGGACCGTGATGCCGCTCCTTCTGGCAAAGGAGACGGACCGCTTCCTGTATCTGGACGCGGACACGATGGTCATACGGTCCCTCGCTCCCTTATGGGAAATGGACCTTACGGGATATGCCATGGGCGCTGTCTCGGAACGGATGCCCGATGCCAAACGGCGCGGAGATTATCTGAAGCTGCAGAACGGCCGCTATTTCAATGACGGCATCATGATCGTGGATATCCCGGAATGGCAGAAGCAGCGGATCACAGAAAAAGCATTTTCCCTCCAGAAAGAACCGAAATCCCGCTTCCTGGGGCAGAGCCAGGACGTCCTCAATATCGTGTTCGACGGCAGCAATCTTTTCCTGCCCCCCGTCTACAATGAATTCGGCGGCGGGGAGGATGATGCGGGGGACGGCGCCATCATCCACTGGACCGGGAGAAGGAAACCCTGGCAGATGGTGCTTTCGGACTTTGACGCGCAGTGGCGCACGTACAACCGGATCTCACCCTGGGAAACGATCACCAATATCGAGCCGGTGGCGCGGCCGGAAAACTATCACGATTTCAAGCAGTGGGCCAAATACCGGAAAAAAGACAGTGCCGCGGACTATCTGAAGGGGATGGCCCTGTACGCATGGCTGAAGATGCAGTACAAACTGTTCCGTTGAGGAAGAAAGGATACATTGGATGACCACTTATCTTGCAGCAGCCATTCAGATGGATACCGGGGCGGACGTGGCTGTTAACCTTGGAACGGCAGCTTCCCTTATCGCTGAGGCGGCCCGTCACGGGGCAAAGCTTGCCGTGCTGCCGGAAACCATGAATTACCTGGGACGGGATTTTGCCGCAAAGGCCGAAGCGGTACCGGGCGGCAGGACATGCCGCAGGCTTGCGGAGCTTGCCCGGCAGCACCGGATGTGGCTTTGCGGGGGCAGCATCTATGAGCGGAACGCACAGGACAGCGCGCGGCCCTTCAATACGGCTTTTGTCATCAGCCCCGAAGGAGAGTGCACTGCCAGCTACAGCAAACTGCATCCTTTTGATGTCGTCCTGCCGTCCGGCGTCACCAGCCGGGAGACGGATCAAGTCTGCCCGGGGGACCGGATCGTCACGGTGCAGGCGGGAGAAACGGGCAGGCTGGGACTTGCCGTCTGCTATGACATCCGTTTTGGAGAGATGTTCCGGCTGATGGCCCTTGCTGGAGCGCAGCTCTTCGTGATCCCGGCGAATTTCACGGAAGGGACCGGGAAGCTGCACTGGGAAGTGCTGCTGCGGGCAAGAGCCATCGAAAATGAGTGCTATGTCATTGCCGCTGACCAGGTGGGGAAGAAACCCCGTTTTACAGCCTATGGCCATTCCATGATCATCGACCCGCGGGGACGGGTCCTGGCCGAAGCAGGCGGCAGCGAAACGGGCATCATCTATGCGCCCGTCGATCTGGATCTTGTGCAGCGGGTGCGGCACGAAACTTTTACGCTGCCAAACCGCAGGACCGATATTTACCGGCTGGAAGACAGGACGGAAGGAAAATGATCCGCCGCCGTCCCGCGGGCGGTCTTTTTTGGCCACAGGGCCGGAAGGGCAGCGGAAGCTGCAGCATCTGCCAGCCCCGGCAGCCTGCAGCAGAATGGAACAAGAGGAGTATGTGAAAGTTATGACAACAGAGGAACTTGCAAAGAAACGCATCCTGATCACCGGCGCGGCCGGCTTCATCGGATATCATCTGGCCAAGAGGCTGCTGGCCTGCGGAGGCAGGGTCCACGGTCTCGACAATCTGAATGCCTACTATGATGTAAAGCTCAAAAGAGACCGTCTGGCACAGCTGGAGCTCTATCCGGATTTTTCTTTTACGGAAGGCGACCTGAGTGTGGGGGAAACTGTGGAAGACGTGTTCCGGACCTTCCGGCCGGATATCGTGGTGAACCTGGCGGCCCAGGCCGGTGTCCGCTACAGCATCGACCATCCGCGGGAATATATCGATTCCAACATCATCGGCTTCTTCAATATCCTGGAAGCGTGCCGCCACTATCACCCGGAGCATCTGGTGTATGCCTCCAGCTCTTCCGTGTACGGCAACCAGCAGAAGACGCCTTTTTCCACGACGGATCCTGTGGATCATCCCATCAGCCTGTATGCGGCGACGAAGAAATCCGATGAACTGATGGCTTATACGTACAGCCATCTCTACGGGATCCCGGCGACGGGCCTGCGGTTCTTTACGGTTTACGGTCCTTTTGGCCGGCCGGATATGGCTTATTTCAAGTTCGCCCTCAAGATCATGAAGGATGAGCCCATCATGATCTACAACCATGGCGACATGTACCGGGATTTCACTTATGTGGACGATATCGTGACGGGCATCGTCAGCCTCCTGGACCATCCACCCGTAAAGGATGGACAGGGCGCTGCCTATAAACTTTATAATATCGGCAACAACAAGCCGGAAAGACTCATGACCTTCATCGAGACCCTGGAGGGCGTGCTGGGGAAGGAAGCCCGCAAGGAATACCTGCCCATGCAGCCCGGGGACGTGTACCAGACCTACGCGGATACAAGCGAACTGGAAAAGGACTTCGGTTTCAAGCCTGCGACTCCGATCCGGAAGGGCCTGGAGAAATTTGCCCGCTGGTTCCGGGCTTATTACGGATACTGAGGCGGCAGGCTCCCGGCAGGAGCGCGGTGACACAGAAAGAGAGCGGGGATGCGGAAAATTTCCACATCCCCGCTCTTCCTGTCAGGGTGCTCAGTCCACTTTTACTGTCACAGTCCGGGCTTTGCGTTTTGCCTCATGGCGGTCCCACAGTTCCTGCATGCAGGCGACAAGGGGCCAGCCGAGCCGGCGGTGGCAGGCAATGCAGGCTGCACAGTGTCCGTGACGGGGACAGTCCTGCGTGCAGGGGCAGTCCTGCGCGATTTCTGCTGATCCGTTCATCGTGGGGTCTCCTTTTTTAGTTTTTCCTGCAGATATTCCAGGAGGACGGCGGCATTGTTTTCTTTTTCGTCCCTGCGGGCATAGAGGAGGACCAGCGGCCCTTCCTGCAGCCACTGCGAGACCTGTGCCACAAAGGGCCCTGCCGCCGGGTTCGTTTCAAGCTCCCCGCGGTAGCGGCTCCGGAAGCCTGCAAAATCAGAGGGATTTTCTTTGTACCATTTGTGCAGGGCCTGGGAGGGGGCGATTTCTTTGGCCCACCCATCCACAGCATCTTTGCGGATCCCCCGCGGCCAGAGCCTGTCGACGAGGACCCTTCTTTCCCCGTCCGCTCCGGCTGCGGCGTAGATCCGCCGGATGGTCAGGGCGTTCATGCGTCTTCCTTTTCGATAGCGCCCACGGGGCAGCCTTCGAGTGCGGCCTGGGCACTGGCTTCTTCGCCGGCAGGGACGCTTTCGGCAGCGGCAGCCTTGCCGTCCGGACCCATCGTGAAGACCGCGGGACAGGTCATGGTGCAGAGAGTGCAGCCGATGCAGTTTTCGTTCACATGATACTTCATATCGATCAGCTCCTTTTCATCCTGATGGCGGAGGCTTTCCTTCCTTCGCCTTTCTGACCTTATCGTAGCAGAATGGGACGGAAAAATATGTTGTTAAAACAACAACGGAGCAGGGACGGACAGGATGCTGCCTCCGGCCTGAGTTGACTCCGGGCGGCCTGCGCGGGTAAAATAAAAAATTACACTATGATTATCATTTCTGAGGGGGAATCGTTATGCCAGTCGGGGTAGTGACCAATGTCATCGCCGTGATCCTGGGAGGGATCCCGGGAAATTTCCTGGGACCGCGCCTGTCCGAAAATTTCAAGGAAAACCTGAACACCGTGTTTGGCGCCTGTGCCATGCTGATGGGGGTCGTTTCCATCGTCCAGATCAGAAACCTGCCGCCGGTGGTGTTCGCTACCATAGCCGGGACCATCGTCGGTCTGGGCATCCGCCTGGGAGAGCGGATCGTGCAGGCTTCGCGGAATCTGGAAAAGGCCATCAGCCGCCGGCTTCCCGCAGCTGCCGGGGACGGCCGGATCCCCCGGGAGGAATATGAGAGCCGGCTCATTACCATCATTGTCCTCTTCTGTGCCAGCGGAACCGGGATTTACGGCAGTATGGTGTCCGGCATGGCCGGGGATCAGAGCATCCTGATCGCCAAGTCGATCATGGATCTGCCGACGGCCACGCTGTTTGCCTGTGAACTGGGCATCATCGTCAGCTTCATCGCCCTGCCCCAGCTGGTGATCTTCCTGGCCCTGTTCTTCCTGGCCCATGCGCTCCTGCCTTTCTGCACACCTCAGATGATCGGCGATTTCAAGGCCTGCGGCGGGGTCCTGCTGCTGGCGACCGGCTTCCGGATGCTGCAGGTGAAAAATTTCCCCATTGCCGATATGATCCCCGCCATGGCGCTTGTCATGCCCCTGTCGGCACTCTGGACGGCTGTGATCGTACCGCTCTTGTAAAAAGACAAAGGGGACCGCCGCAGGCAGCGGCAGTCCCCGGATGTGAACGGGAATATGTGTGATTGTGTTTGAGATGAATGGTGCTGAAACTACGGGCCTGAGTTACTTCCAGTAATCGAGGTGGCTGTCATCCAGCCCGATGTCCCTTGCCTTGAAGACAGGCTTTTTCCCTGCGGCAAGCTGACGGCCGTAATCCTTCATGACGGCAATGGCCGTATTGGAGAGGCACATGATGGACGGCAGGACTTGCTGGGCTGCCGTATTGGCTTCCTGCAGGATTACAGTTCATTCGCTGCGGTTCAAGGCATTTCTTCATACGAACAGAGCGTTGAAGAATGATTGTTAAAGATGTGATCCTGCTGGGGGAGAAAATCCGCACAAGCTGGAAACAGTAAGAATTTGAACAGTTGAGTGATAGATTATACAAGCTCGTTGCACATTATATACATTAGTGATAAAATTAATGGGGTTTTATTTATTCATCCATTAAGCAAATACAATATAAAGAAGGAGGGTAGGAATTTTTTGCGCGGATTATTTGTGCTGGCTGATTGTCTTACTAATGGATGAGCGTTATTCGGGAAAGATTCTTTTAACGGTTTTTGTACGATTGTGTCTGTTTTGTCATTGAAATCTCCAAACAGGAGCAGAATCTGAGGGATTTGCTGTCTTTGTCTTCGTCCATCTGCTCTGGAATCCGTGCTGCTTACAACACGGAACTTTTCTGACAATTCAGGAAGATGCAGCAAGGGGAGGAACAAGTCATGGCTGTTATTAATGATGTCATCAATGCCATTAGTAGTTTTATGTACAGTAAATTGCTGATTTTTATTTTGCTTGGCGGCGGTCTGTATTTTACTCTGGCGACTAAATTTGTCCAGATCCGCCTCTTTGGCGATTCTCTTCGGGTTGTTATGGAAAAGCCGGAGAAAGCCGGCGGGGTATCGTCGTTCCAGGCTCTTATGGTGTCCACTGCTTCCCGTGTGGGGACGGGTAATATCGTCGGTGTGGCAACAGCTATTTGCCTGGGTGGTTATGGAGCTGTATTCTGGATGTGGGTCATTGCTTTTATTGGCGGAGGATCTGCTTTTATTGAAAGCACCCTTGCCCAGATTTATAAAAAACGCTATCCTGACGGCGGCAGCTACGGCGGTCCTGCCTATTATATCGAGCAGGGTCTCCATAGTCCACTGGTGGCTACATTATTTGCTGTCAGTATGCTCTTTACGTATGCAGGCGGTTTCAATATGCTGGCCTCTTATAACCTGCAGTCGACCTTCAGTGTTTACAGCTTTTATGATCCTGTGACGAGTCCGATTGTGCTTGGGGCCATCCTTGCTGTCACTGTGGGATATTGCCTTATGGGCGGCGGCAAACGTATCGTGGCTGCCACTTCTGCGCTTGTACCGGTCATGGGTTGCCTTTATGTCCTCGTAGCACTTTATATTACATTTACACATCTTTCTGTGCTTCCGAGTGTCATTGGCAAAATCATGGCAGATGCTTTTGATTTTCATGCAATTTTTGCCGGATTTTCCGGTTCATGCTTAATGTATGGTATTAAACGCGGCCTGTTTTCCAATGAGGCTGGCGTTGGTTCCGCACCTAACGCTGCTGCTGCTGCTGATGTAAGCCATCCTGTAAAACAGGGACTTGTGCAGATGCTCTCCGTGTTTATCGATACCCTTTTGCTTTGCACCTGTACGGCTATGATGTGCCTCTGCTCCGGTATCGTGCCGGATCCTAAGATGGCCGGTGCTCCTTATGTCCAGGCTTCGCTTCAGGCTTCTTTGGGAATGGCAGGACCCATCTTCATTACTGTATCCATGGTGCTCTTTGCCTTTACAACACTTCTGGGGAATTTCTATTATGTAGATAACCTGCTGATTTATCTGCTGAAAAGGATCCCCTCTAAAAAATTCATGTTCCGTTTCCGTATTTGTGCTTCTTTGATCATTTTTGTTGGCGCGGTCCTGAGTCTTGACCTTGTGTGGAATCTTGCGGACGTTCTGATGGGCGTCATGGCCATCATCAATATTCCTTCCATCCTTTTGATGCATAAGAGTTCCATCAAGTGCCTGGATGACTACTGCGCACAGAAGAAAGCCGGGAAGAATCCTGTTTTCAAGGCTTCGACCATAGGTTTGGAAAACAAAGTGGATTTCTGGAATTGACGGGATCATATCCTGCAGCATACAGCAGCCCCGCAAGGATTTTCATTGCCGGGGCTGCTGGTTTTTCGATTAAGTGAAAGGAAGATAATGAGATGTATCCTCTCATGACAATCAATCTGCCGCATTTAAAGCAAAATGTTCGTGTACTGAGAGACTTGTGTGCTTCTCACCATATTGAAATCACTGCGGTTACAAAAGTGTTCGGAGCTGACCCGAAAATCGCGAAGGTATTGACGGATGGCGGAATCCGCATCCTCTGCGATTCCAGGACAGCGAATCTCAAACGGTTGGAAGGTCTTTCTGCTGAAAAATGGCTCATAAGACCGCCCATGCTTTCTGAAGTCCCGGATTTAGTCAGATATGCTGATGCTTCGCTCAATTCAGAGATTTCTGTGATCCGGGCCATTAATGAAGAAGCCGGGCGGCAGGGTCGCAGGCATAAGATTATCCTGATGGCGGATCTGGGAGATATCCGCGAAGGGTATGTGGACTACGATGAACTTGTCGCAGTTTCCCGGGAAGTTGAAAAACTGCCCCATGTAGATATGTATGGCGTTGGTGTCAATCTGACCTGCTTCTCTTTCATTCAGTACGATACGGAAAAACTGAATGAGCTTGTGTCGATTAGAAAACGGGTCGCAGCTGCGACAGGACATGAAATTCCCGTTATCAGCGGCGGCAATTCCGCTGCAATTTATTTAATGATGCATAATGGCATTCCAGAAGGTGTGAATACGCTGCGCTTGGGGGAATCTGTCCTGTTTGGCAAGGAAAGAGCGAAATATACGTTTTTGCCGGGAACTTACCATGATGTCTTTATGCTGGAATGCGAGATTGTGGAATTGAAATACAAGCCTTCTCTGCCATGGGGGACTGTAGGAGTGGATTCTTATGGGCGAAGGCCGGAGTTCGTGGACAGGGGTCCCCATCGGCTCAAGGCTATCTGTGCCCTTGGCAAGCAAGATTTCGATTTAGAGACGACAACTCCCGTCGATCCCCGGATATATCTTTTGGGTTCCAGTTCGGACCATCTTATGGTTGATGTTACTGATAGCGAACGACAGTACCATGTGGGAGATAAAATTTTACTGCGTCTTGGATATTTTTCAACAATGAGAGCTTTTACATCCCGATATGTAACGAAACAGTATATTGAAATTCCTTCGGAGAAGGAGTAAACGGGTAAGGTTTTTTTACAGTTTCCTGCCGTTTCGTATTTTTGGGATGTCTTATAATGATTGCGTTATCAGACCTTTTGTGCTATGCTATATGGGCGGTTTTTTAAGCAATTACAGATGGCCTGTTAAGCGAGATAAAAAAATGGCTGACAGCCTGTGAGGAGGATTTTTTTAATGAGCGTGTCTGTAGAAAGAAACGGAAATGAAGCGACCCTGAAGATTTCCCTGACTGTGGAGGAAGTTGCGAAGGGATTTGAAAAGGCAGTCGCCAGAGTCAATAAGCAAGTGACCATCCCTGGCTTCAGAAAGGGCAAGGCTCCCCGCCGCATCCTGGAGACCCATGTGGGCAAGGATGCCATCAAGGAGGAAGCTTTCCAGATCCTGGCCAATGGCGAATATAGAAAGGCAATCGACGAAAACAAGCTGATCCCTGTGGCAGATCCTGAACTGAAGGAAAACAAGTTCGAAGAAGGACAGCCCATGGAAGTCACGCTGCTCGTGACCCTGCGTCCGGAACCGGAACTGGGTGAGTACAAGGGCCTTGACGTAAAGAAAGAAGTCAGGGAAATCACTGATGCCGATGTGGACAATGCTGTGGAAGCACTGCAGAAGCGCGCTGCCAAGCTGGTCGCTGCTCCGGATGACAAGAAGCTGGAAAAAGGCGATATGGCCACGATCGATTTCAAGGGCTTTATCGATGACAAGCCTTTTGAAGGCGGCGAAGGCAAGGGCTATCCTCTGGAAATCGGCAGCGGAGCTTTCATCCCCGGCTTCGAAGATCAGCTGATCGGCGCCGGCAAGGGTGAATCCAGAGAAGTCAAAGTGACGTTCCCGGAAGATTATTCTTCCAAGGAAGTCGCAGGCAAGGAAGCTCTCTTCAAAGTCGACGTAAAGGATATCAAGGTCCGTGAGATCCCCGAAGTGACGGATGAACTGATCGCCGCCAACTCCGATTCCAAGACGGTGGCCGAATTCCGTGAAAAGACGGCTGAACGCATGAAGAAGGCGGAAGCTGACAGCGCGGAACAGAAGTACAGACGGGACCTGATCAACAAGGCTGTCGAGAACGCCAAGTTCGAAGTGCCCCAGGTCATGGTGGATGAAAGAGCCAACCAGATGGTGGACGAGATGGCCATGAATCTCGAAGCGCACCGGATGAGCCTGCCGATGTACCTGCAGTATCTGGGCAAGGATATCAAGACCTACCGCGATGAACAGAAGCCCGTAGCACTGGAGAACATCAAGACCGATCTCGTGCTCGAAGCCATCGCCGAGAAGGAAGGCATCAAAGTTACGGAGGAAGAAGCCGTGGCTGAGATGCAGCAGATCGCGGACGCTCAGGGTGCCACTCTGAAGCAGGTCCGGAAAATCATCAAAGACAACAACTCCGTATCCATCCTTATTGGAAATATTGCGCGCCGCAAGGCTGCACAGGTCATTTTCGACAATGCCAAGGGTGCTGAGAAGAAAGAAGAAGCAAAGGCTGAATAGGCCTGGCGCAAGAGATTATACGGCAGGAGGTGGACAGCGTGAGCTATGTCCCCATTGTAGTAGAGCAGACCAGCAAAGGCGAGCGGAGCTATGACATCTATTCACGGCTCCTGAAGGACCGCATCATCTTCGTGACCGGAGAGATCGAAGATCAGATGGCCGACCTGATCATCGCCCAGCTGCTGTTCCTGGAATCAGAAGATCCGGACAAGGACATCCATCTCTATATCAACAGCCCCGGCGGCAGTGTCAGTGCCGGGCTGGCTATTTACGATACCATGCAGTATATCCGGCCGGACGTGTCCACCATCTGTGTGGGCATGGCCGCCTCCATGGCATCGGTCCTGCTTGCAGCAGGCAGCAGGGGCAAGCGCTTTGCCCTGCCTCATTCCCGCGTGATGATCCATCAGCCGTTGGGCGGGGCCCAGGGACAGGCGTCAGATATCGAGATCCATGCCCGGGAAATCCTGCGCATCCGGGAAGAGATGAATCAGATCCTGGCCCGGCATACGGGTCAGAGTCCGGAAAAAATACAGGCGGATACGGAGCGGGATCATTTCATGACCGCCGCGGAAGCGAAGGCCTATGGCCTCGTGGACGAGGTCGTCCTCCCCGCCCTTGACCGCTGAGCCCGGGGTAAGGCAACAACCGTCCTGCCCCGACCGATAGGAGGGGTGTCAGATGGCATTCGATGATCATCAAGGAGGCCCTCATGATCAGGACTATACCTGTTCCTTCTGCGGCAAGAAGCAGAGCCAGGTAAAGAAACTGATCGCCGGCCATAATGTCTTCATTTGTGATGAATGTGTGGCCCTGTGCAATGAAATGCTTGCGCAGGAGCTGCAGAAACCGGCGGGCGGAATGATCATGGATCTTCCCAAGCCGAAAGAAATCAAAAAAATCCTGGATGAATACGTCATCGGGCAGGAAGAAGCAAAGATCACCCTGTCCGTGGCAGTATACAACCACTATAAACGGATCAATTACGAACAGCAGGCGCATCATCAGGATGACGTGGAACTGCAGAAGTCGAACATCCTGATGCTCGGGCCCACGGGCAGCGGCAAGACCCTGCTCGCCCAGACCCTGGCCAAAATCCTGAAGGTTCCTTTTGCCATTGCCGATGCGACGTCCCTGACAGAAGCAGGGTATGTCGGCGAGGATGTGGAAAATATCCTGCTGCGGCTGATCCAGAATGCAGATTACGATATTGCCGCGGCCGAGCGCGGCATCGTATATATCGATGAAATCGACAAGATTTCCCGGAAATCGGAAAATCCTTCCATTACCCGCGATGTGTCAGGTGAAGGCGTGCAGCAGGCACTGCTGAAGATCCTGGAAGGTACCGTGGCGAATGTGCCGCCCCAGGGCGGGCGGAAGCATCCGCATCAGGAACTCATCCAGATCGATACGACCAATATCCTGTTCATCTGCGGCGGTGCCTTTGCCGGGCTGGAAAATGT
Source organism: uncultured Acidaminococcus sp. (assembly GCA_900315205.1). Classification (GTDB taxonomy): domain Bacteria; phylum Bacillota; class Negativicutes; order Acidaminococcales; family Acidaminococcaceae; genus Acidaminococcus. Next base: position 5,130 of record OMYF01000024.1, on the reverse strand, counting down.
CATCAATGCTCGTACGGGGAAGAAGAGCATGGGCTTTGGCGCGGACATCATCACGGAAAAGCAGAAACAGTCCATCAATCCGTTCAAACAGGCTCTGCCTGAGGATTTCGTGAAGTATGGACTGATCCCTGAATTCGTGGGACGTCTGCCCGTGGTCGTGACACTGGACCAGCTGGATGAAAAGGCACTGATCCGGATCCTGACCGAACCGAAGAACGCACTGACCAGGCAGTATGAGTCCTTCCTGGCCATGGATCATGTGGAACTGGATTTCGAACAGGGCGCCCTGCAGGCGATCGCCCATGAGGCCCTGGCGAGGAACGCCGGTGCCAGAGGGCTGCGTGCCATCATCGAGAATATCATGAAGCACGTCATGTACGAGGTCCCGTCCCGGGAAGATGTGGCAAAATGCATCGTGACGGCTGATGTGGTGAACAACCACAAAGAACCGAAACTGGTGTTGAAAGAACAAAAACAATCGGACGAACGCAAGAAGGCATAGAGAAAAGGAAAAGGGGATTCCCCTTTTCCCTTTTTCTCTATTTGATTGGATGGTGATAACAATGTTAGACGAATCAACCGTGAGATTACCGCTGCTGCCTCTGCGCGGCATCATCGTGTTCCCCGGCATGATCATCAATCTGGACGTGGGACGTGACCGCTCCATCAAAGCAGTGGAAACGGCCATGGCTTCCACCAAGCGCATCCTGCTGGTCTCCCAGAAGAGCGCTGAGGAAGCGGAACCTACGGCCCGGAGCCTCTATCCTTTCGGTGTGGTGGCAGAGCTCAAGCAGATGCTCAAGATGCCGAACGGGGCCATGAGGATCCTGGTGGAAGGTCTGAGCCGCGCGGAGATCATTTCGGTGATCGATGAAGTGGGGATGCCCTTTGAAGCCCATGCGGAGATCCATGAGGATCAGAACGACGGCGGCAACGAAGTAGAGGCCCTGAAGCGGATGCTGGTGGAAACTTTTGAACAGTGGGTCCTGGCCAGCAAAAAAGTGAATTCAGAAGTCATGCTGACCTTTAAGGATCAGCCTGATCCGGGCCGGATCGCCGACATGATCGCAGGCTATCTGACCATTGACATCAGTGACAAGGAAAAACTCCTGGAAGCTGTCAATGTCAAGGACCGTCTCAAGATGCTGTACAATTTCCTGTGCAAGGAACTGGAGATCGTCAAGATCGAGAAGAATATCTCTCAGGAAGTCCGCAAGCAGATCGAGCAGAACCAGCGCGAATACTATCTGCGTGAGCAGATGAAGGCCATCAGCAAGGAACTGAACGAGGGCGATGAGAAACAGTCCGAAGTGGACGAATATCAGGCGAAGATGAAGCAGCTCAAGCTGCCGGAAAACGTCAAAAAGATCCTCGACAAGGAACTGGACCGCCTGCTCAAGATGCCGCCGATGATGGCGGAAAGCGCTGTCATCCGGAATTACCTGGATACGGTCCTGGCCCTGCCGTGGGGAAAGATGACCGAGGACAATTATGACATCAAGAAGGCTGCCGCGATCCTGGACAAGGATCATTACGGCCTGAAAAAGGTCAAGGAACGGATCCTGGACTACCTGGCGGTGCGGGCACTCACCCGGAGCAACCGGGGGCCCATCATCTGTCTGGTGGGACCTCCCGGTGTCGGCAAGACGAGCCTGGCCCAGAGTATCGCCCGGGCGATCAACCGCAAGTTCACGCGGGTTTCCCTGGGCGGGATCAGGGATGAGGCTGAGATCCGCGGCCACCGCCGTACGTATGTCGGCGCCATGCCGGGACGCCTGATCCATGGCATGATCGAATGCGGCACGGACAACCCCGTGTTCCTGCTCGATGAAGTCGATAAAATGGGTGCCGATTTCCGCGGCGATCCGGCTTCCGCCCTGCTGGAAGTGCTGGATCCGGAACAGAACAGCCATTTCAGCGATCACTATATCGAATTCCCGTACGATATGTCCAATGTGTTCTGGATCGTGACTGCCAATACGGTCGACACGATCCCGCCGGCCCTGCTGGACCGTCTGGAAGTCATCCAGCTGGACAGCTACACGGACGAGGAAAAGATCAAGATCGCCCAGCTGCACCTCCTGCCGCGGGAAAGGAAGAACAACGGCCTGACGGCAAAGAACCTGACCCTGGGTCCCAAATGCATCGAGCACATCATCCGTGACTATACACGGGAAGCCGGCGTGCGGAACCTGGAACGGAAGATTGCGACAATCTGCCGCAAGGCAGCGCGCAAGATCGTCGAGGAGCACGTGGAAAAGGTGCCCGTGACGGTCAACCACCTGAAAGATTTCCTGGGACCCGTCATCTATCTGGAAAGCGATATGACGGCAAAGGCCGCTGTGGGCGTATGCACGGGTCTTGCCTGGACCAGTGTGGGCGGTGAGCTCCTCAAGATCGAGGTCGTCGTCTGCGAAGGCAAGGGCAAGCTCGCCCTGACGGGGCAGCTGGGGGATGTCATGAAGGAATCGGCCCAGGCCGCCTTTACCTACATCCGCTCACGGGCCAAGGATCTGGGACTGGAACCGGATTTCAATGAAAAAGTGGATATCCACATCCATGTGCCCGAAGGGGCCATCCCGAAGGATGGACCTTCTGCCGGCATCACGATGGCAACGGCCATGGAATCGGCTCTGACCAAACGGAAAGTCAAGGCGGACCTTGCCATGACGGGTGAAATCACCCTGACGGGTCAGGTGCTGCCCATCGGCGGCCTGAAAGAAAAGGTCCTGGCTGCCGCCCGCTACCATATCAAGACCATCATCCTGCCGAGACAGAACCTGCAGGATCTGGAAGAACTGCCCGACCATGTCAAGGCAGCCATGCAGTTCATCCCGGTGGACCATATGGACCAGGTGACCAAACTGGCGCTGGAGGCATGATCATGGCATCGACACAGTGGGATATCGTCGGAGGGGAATTCGTCACTTCGGCAGTAAAGGCGACGCAGTATCCGAGGGATACGATCGAAGAAGTAGCTTTTATCGGCCGCAGCAATGTCGGTAAATCATCACTCTTGAACTCACTGGCCAGAAGGAAGGGCATGGCACGCGTCAGCAGCGCGCCGGGCAAGACCCAGACCATCAATTTCTATCTTTTCAAAGCCAAGCGCAGTGAGGAAAAAGAGCCGGTCCGGCATTCCTTCTATGCGGTGGATCTGCCCGGATACGGGTTCGCCAGGACTTCCAAAGGGAACCGTGACGAATGGTCCGCCTTTATCTGCAAATACATGGAGAATTCCAGGGATCTGCGGCTGGTCTGCGTCCTCATGGATATCCGGCATGCACCGATGGAAAGCGACATCGACTGCTATCAGTGGCTGCTTTCCCTGGGACTGCCGATCCTGGTGATCCTGACCAAATCGGACAAATTGAGTAAAGGTGCCGTCATCACCCAGACCGCACTCTATAAGAAGACCTTCGGTCTCGATGATGACCATCTGATCACATATACCTCGACGGCGCATACGAACCGGAGAGAGCTGATCCAGCGGATCATGGCTCAGCTTGACAGATAAAATGGAACAGGGATGCTGCGGCTTTGCGCGCGGCAGACAATAAGACGCCCCCGGAGGGCTGGCCAGATGGCTCAGCCTTCCGGGGGCGTCTTTCGATCAGGCAGGCGGACGGACGGGTCGTTTTCGAAGGGAACGCGGGCACTTCTTCAGTTTTCTGCTTCCGCGCGGGGAAGCGTGATCTTCGTGCCTTTTTTTACGGGAATCGCCGGATCCGGGGAGACGTGGACCATGCAGTGCTTGACTTCGGGGAAGTGGCGTTCGATCGTATCGTGGACTTCATCGGCGATGCGATGAGCCTGGAAGAGGGAAAGGTTGCCGTCGGCAACGATGTCGATATCCACATACATCTTGGAGCCGAACATCCGCGTCCGCAGGGAATCGATGCCCGTGACGCCGCACTGGGAGAGGACGAGGGCATGCATATTCTCTTCTTCTTCCTGGCTGCAGGCGTGGTCGACGAGTCTGTCCGAAGCATCGTGGAAGATGGAAAGGGAAGCATGGATGATCATCAGGCAGATGACGACGGAAGCCAGGGGATCCATGATGGCATATCCCATGCGGGCTCCGAAGATGCCGATGAAGGAACCGATGGAAGAAAGCGCATCGGAGCGGTGATGCCACGCATCAGCCCGGAGTGCGCCGGAATTGATCTTGTTGGCGGCCCGGATCGTATACCAGAACATGCCTTCCTTGGTTACGATGGAGACGATGGCTGCAACCATGGCGATCAGGCCGGGCATGGTTTTTTCCCTGTATGTGCCGGTAAGGATGGAATTGACGCCTTCATAGCCGATGCCAAGCCCTGTAAAGAGCAGGATGAACGCCAGGAACAGCGTTGCGATGTATTCCTGCTTTTCATGGCCGTACTGATGGTCTTCATCGGAAGAACGGCTGGACAGCAGCACCCCGAAGATGACGATGATGGTGCTGAAGACATCCGAAGCGGAATGGATGGCATCGGAGATCATGGCACTGGAATGGCCAAAGATGCCGGCGACGAATTTCCCCACGCTGAGCACTAGGTTGATCAGGATGCTTACATAGGATACCCGCATGGCCAGGCTGCTGTCACCGCGGGGACGGTTGTTATTGTTGTTCATGACTGGTTCCCACCTTTTTTGATATAAAAAATGACACCCATGGAAGATTGGTCCCACAGGTGTCATCCTGTTGCCTTTTCGGCCCGGTTCCTTACGGAACCTGCTGCAAAACTTTCCCTCATGATAAGGCAGCCGCAGGCCGTTGTCAAGGGGAGCAGGTGAGCCGATGCTAACCTGCCGGTGCGCTTCGGCAGTCTGTTCCTGCGCCCGTATCCCGGCACTGCTCGAGCGGGCGGGATCCCGCGGCAGGATCCTGCATCCCCGGCCTCATTCCCTGCCGGAAGCCGCCGGAGTGCAGGAATGGAATGAATTTAACGGATTAGGATGTCCTTACTGATTTTGCCGCAGTCCGCCCTTTTTTTCTGGCAGGAACACGTTCCATCGTGTACAATAAGACCAGATACAAGGAGAAGGAAGTTTGAAAAAAGAAGCAGACGGTTAGATGCCGTAAAAGAAGGCGCAGCAAACAAGCCCTCAAAGGGGGCTTCAAAAAATATATAAGTTTGAAAAAAG
>OMYF01000025.1 GCA_900315205.1 uncultured Acidaminococcus sp. | reverse complement strand
CGGGACCGCGGCTTTTCCTTGCAAGGGCCGGGGCACCATGCTACAATTTGTCTGACCGGCACAGCTGGCGGACTGCTGCCAGCGGCGCCCTGCCGGTTCCCTGCACTTGTAAAGGAGATCCCATGCTTACTTCCCATGCTCTCAATGACTGGCTGCCCGCCCTGACGGTCCTTGCCGGTACGGTCATCGTATATATCCTTTTCCGGATCATCTCGGTGCGCGTCATCCACTTCATCCTGGACAAGCTGCCCGATGACGCGGACCTCAATATCGCCACCGCCCTCTATCATCCCGGACGCATGGCCATCGTCGCCGGCGGCCTTGCCGGTTTCCTGCAGGCCGCTCCCATAACCCTGGGATTCTGGGAAGATGTGGCCATCGTCTTCTTCAAGACCCTGATCATCATCGCCTTCTACTGGGTTCTCTATAATTTCTTCAATTCCACGAACTATGTCTTCCGGCTGCTGACGGAAAAAGGCAAATGGAAACTTGACGCCACCATCAGCAACTTCATTTCGATCCTGCTCCGCCTCCTCGTCATCATCCTCGCCACCGCTTCCGTCCTGAGTTTCTGGAGCATCGACATCAGCGGCCTGATCGCCGGGCTGTCCATCGGCGGCCTGGCCGTTTCCCTGGCGGCCAAGGATTCCCTGTCGAACATCTTCGCCTGCTGCATCATCATGCTGGATCATCCTTTCCGTGTCGGGGACTGGATCGTCTGCAATGATATCGAGGGAACGGTCGAATCCATCTCTTTCCGCAGCACCAATGTGAGGACCTTCGTACAGGGCCTCGTGAACATCCCGAACTCCATGATCATCAGCACGCCCATCACCAACTACACGAACAGGGACCGCCGCCGCATCGAGCTGAAGCTGGGCGTGACCTACGACACCACACCGGAACAGATGGAAGCCCTCGTCCAAAAGATCAGATCCACGTTAAAAAACCTGCCCGACGTGCTCGACGAAAATATCACCGTCGCCTTCACAGAGCTTGCGGACAGCAGCCTGAATGTGGCAATTGTCTGCTACACCCCCTGCCTTGCTTTCACGCGCTTCTACAAAGTGAGGGAAGAAGTCAACCTCGCACTGCTGAAGATCATGAAAGAAGTCGGCGTCAGTGCCGCTTTCCCGAGCCAGAGCGTGTACGTGGAGAAGATGGCGAAATAAGAGCGGGACGCTCTTTTTGCCGCCCCGGCCCTCTCCCCGGACATGGAAACGGACCTGCATCCCCCTGCCGTACCCATACGGTACGGTAAAGGGACACAGGTCCGTTTTTTTGCTGCAGAAAGCCCGGATCCCGCTGCGTTCAGCCCCGGTCCAGGCTCTTCAGGATCAGGGCCAGCCGGTCCGCCGGGATCTGTCCGGAAGCGGAACTCTTCCCCGCCGTCCCGAAAGTCACGGCACTGCCGAAAGTCTCTCCCGCGACCCGGCTGACAGCACCCAGGCTGCCCATGGCCATCGTGATCGCCGGTGTCGAGGGATGGTGTTCCTTCATCACCAGGGTCGCGTCGAGCAGCCGGAGCACGTCCCGCTCACAGTGCGGCATGACGGCGAATTTCACGATGTCCGCGCCCATTTCCTGCATCAGGCAGAGATTGCCCACGATGACATCCCGGTCCGGTGTGCGGCTGAAATCATGCCTTGAGATAATGACTTTGGCGCCCGCCCGGCGGGCCGCTTCGACAAGGGTCCTGACGGCTTTTTCCCCGCGGGACAGTTCCACGTCGATCAGGTCGGCAAGTCCACTCTCCAGCACGGCAAGGTTCAGTGCCACATAGGTCTCCGTATCGATTTCCAGCATGCCCATTTCCGCACTCGTCCGGATCGTGAAGAGGATGGGGCTTTCGGGCAGGGCCTCCCGCAAAAGCTGCAGGGCGTCCTTCCGCAGGGCCGGATCGGCCAGTCCCTTATAAAAATCCGCTCGCCATTCGATCAGATCATGGGGCGCATCCTGGATCTGCCGGACGGACTGGCGGATCCCTTCCAGATCGGGATCCGTGACGGGGATGCAGATCTTGGGCATGCCCTTCCCGATTTCCAGTTTGCGGACTGTCACAACCGTACTCATAGCTCGTATCCCTCCCGATTCGTATGCCGCCTTCCAGGCTTGCACTGCCGGAATTTCATGCTAAAATAGTAAAAATATGATAATATCTGTATTCTATGGCCGCCCTTCCGGTTTGTCAACCGGCGGGCCGGCCGCAATTCTCACACAGTATCAGAGACGAGGAGTCCCCATGAACAACATTGTATTGATTGGAATGCCCGGTTCGGGCAAATCGACCGTCGGCAGGCTCATCAGCAAAGCCCTGGGCCGTCCCTTTGTGGATTCTGACGACTATCTGCGCCAGCTCATCAGCCGCGACATCAGGGAACTGTTCCGGGAAAGCGAAGCTGCCTTCCGGGACGCCGAAACAGAAGCCATCCGTCAGCTCGCTGCCAGAGACGGGTATATCATCGCCTGCGGCGGCGGCGTGGTCAAACGGGCCGAAAACATGGAGCTGCTCCGCAGCACCGGCAGCGTCATCTTCCTGGACCGGGACGTCCGCTGCATCGCCCGCTCCGTCGATACACAGGGCAGGCCTCTGCTAAACAGTTCCGCGGACCGGCTGCAGCAGCTCTATGACGAACGGATCGGGCTCTACCGCAAATACAGCCATTATACGGTCAAAATGCCGGAAGGTCCTGAAGAGGCCGCAGCCAGCGTCCTCAGCCTGGTCCGGCAGAAGCATCTGTAACGCATCCCGCCCGGACATCCGGATAAGGACAGTTCCGTACGGACAAGCCGCCCCCGCCAGATGGATCTCCAGATCCATCTGACGGGGGCATTCCATTTTCTCTCCGTTTCTTCAATGATCCTTCTGCAGGCAGTCGATGGCACGTTCCAGTCCCTTCAGCGTCAAAGGGAACATGGGGATTTCCTGCGCGACGAGCCCCACTGTCCGCATGCCGTAATCGTAATTCCACAGCCTTTCATCCAGAGGATTCAGCCAGACCATATCGGGAAAATGCTTTTTGGTCCGCTGGATCCAGTACAGGCCGGACTTGTCGTTGCTGTGGTAGTAATCGATGCTGCCACCCTCGTAGATCAGCTCAGCAGGGCCCATATAGGCATCCCCGATGACGATCACTTTATATTCGCTCTTGATATTGTTCAGGATCTGCTCCGTCGGGATCCTCGCCTGCCAGCGGCAGCTCGGGTCCACAAAGAAGTTCTCGTACCAGCAGTTATGGAAATAATACGTCTGGAGGTCCTTGAAATGGTTCGAGTCATGGACGGCCTGGAACAGGCGGGTGCACAGCGTCAGGTACGAATCCATGGAACCGCCGCTGTCCATCAGGAGGAGCAGTTTCGTCTGGTTCTTCCGGGGCTTCTTCATGACCACCTGGAGCATGCCGGCATGTTTCCCCGTCTCCTCGATGGTGCGGTCCACATCGAGCTCCGTCGCAGCCGCTTCATCCTTGTTGGAAAGACGGCGCAGCTTGCGCAGGGCCACCTGGAACTGGCGGATGGCGAGGACATGGTCGTCGCGGAAGTCCCGGTAGTTGCGTTCCTCCGCCACCTTGAGGGCACGGTTCCGCATGCCTTTGCCCCGGATGCGGATGCCCTTGGGTGCATAGCCCGAATGGCCGAACGGCGTGATGCCGCCCGTGCCGATCCATTTGCTCCCGCCGTGGTGCTCTTCCTTCTGCTCGCGCAGGCGCTGGCGCATGATGGCTTCGATCTCCTCGAGGCTCTTGTCCTTCCACAGGAAATCCGCCATGACCTTGTTGAACTCCTTGCGTTCCAGGACATGTTTCAGCCACGTTTCCATGGCCTCGGACAATTCGCTCTGAGAACTGTCGGCAAGATGCTTGAAATAGGCTGCAAAGGCCTGGTCGAACCGGTCATAATCGGACTCCCGCTTGACCAGGATGGCCCGGGCCATATGGTAGAACTCCAGCAGGCTCTCCCGCTCGAGTCCCAGCGCAAGCGCATCCATCAGGGTAGACCATTCCACGAGGCTCACTGCCAGTCCATAGGCACGCAGGAGATACAGAAAATCCGTAAACATCTCACTGCCCCACGCGCTGCAGGTCTTCCGTCTTCTTGAGGAGGATGCCGGCAAAGGGCAGTTCCTTCTCGATCCGTTCCGCCGGGATCCCGCCGATGACGAGTGCCTGGAGCCAGTCAAGCAGTTCCGACGTCCCCGGCTTCTTCGACAGGTCCAGCTTCCGCAGCCCGTAGAAAGCCCTGACCGCCGCTGCCACGAGCGTTTCTTCCAGATCCGGGTAATGGGCCTTCACGATGCGCCGCATCATGTCCGGGTCGGGGAAAGCGATGTAATGGAAGATGCAGCGGCGCAGGAAAGCGTCCGGCAGCTCCTTTTCCGCATTGGACGTGATGATGACGATGGGGCGCTGTCTGGCCCGGATGGTTTTTCCCGTCTCGGGGATATGGAATTCCATCTGATCGAGTTCCCAGAGCAGGTCGTTCGGGAATTCCAGATCCGCCTTGTCGATCTCGTCGATGAGGAGGACGCTTTTTTCTTCGTCACTGAACGCTTCTCCCAGTTTGCCGAAATGGATATATTTTTTGATGTCGTCCACGCCGGCCTCGCCGAACTGGCTGTCATAAAGGCGCTGGACCGTATCGTACACGTACAGTCCGTCCTGGGCCCTTGTGGTCGACTTGATATTCCAGATGTACAGCTTCAGCCCGAGGCTGTCCGCAATGGATCTTGCCAGCATGGTCTTCCCCGTGCCGGGTTCGCCCTTGATCAGCAGAGGTTTCTGCAGCGCCGCCGCGATGTTCACGGTCCGGATCAGCTCTTCTGAAGCGATATAATCCGCACTTCCCCGAAATTTTTCCATAGGACACTCCTTTGTGATGTAGATTTGGCACTATCATACCTTTTTTCTTTAGCAACTGCAAATAGAAAAGCTGCTGCACGCGGTAACAGGACTTGCCGCATGCAGCAGCTTTTCTTTTCTGGGATTGAAATCGTCAGAGGTGGACTGGTTCCTTATTCTTCATCCATATCAGGTTTGAAGAAATCGCCAAACAGTTCTTCATTGCTGGGCAGATCTTTCGGAATCGGGCGAGCTACCCAGGTCGTATTCATATAGTGTTTCAACGTAATGTTTTCAGAAACGATATTGCCGCCCCAGGTGCCGCAGCCCATGGAAGAGGTCGGAGGCATCCCATTGGTGGGAGATCCTGCATTGCCTTTGTTATTGGGCTGGCGGACCATGATACGGGAAACTGGAGCCGCAAGGCCCAGACGGTTGATGTGATCATCACTGAAGGAATAGATGCCGCAGGAATGGCCTTTGCCTCCGACGTCGAAGATCTTTTTCATCATCGTCAGGGCATTTTCAAATTCTCCTTCATATTTGAAGAGTGCCAGCAGCGTGGTCAGTTTTTCACTGGAGAAGAAATGATCCTTACCGATATCGTTGATGCCGCCACCCGTTACGGCGATGAACTTACGGTCTGCCGGGATTTCAAAGCCTGCCATCAGGGCCAGTTTTTGCGGGCTGATGGCAACGGTGTTCGGCAGACGGTGCCCCGTTTCATCCCACATCACGTTCTTCAGTTTCTCAGCTTCTTCGTCATTGGCCAGATATGCGCCTTCGGCCACCAGTGCCTTGACAAAGTCATCATAGATAGATTCGTGGATGACCAGGTTGCCGTCGCAGGAGCAGCCGGAGCCAAAGTCTGAAGTCTTGGAAATACGCGTATTTTCAGCTGCTTCTTTCTGGCGTTCCGGAGTATTGCAGGTATCATCGATGATAACGGTTGCATTGCCGGCACCGGAACCGTAAGCCGGTGTCCCGGAAGAATAAGCGGATTTGACCATGGGCCGGCCGCCAGTAGCGATTACGAGATCGCATCTTTCCATCAGTGCCTTGGAGAGATTGATGGAGGGTTCCTTGATGCATTGGATGATATCGGCAGGAGCTCCTTCTCTTTCCAGAGCGGCACGGATAATGTCGATGCACTTATTTGTTACCTTCTTTGCTCTCGGATGCGGAGAACAGATCATCACATCTCTTGCCTTGACCGCATATACGACCTGGCCGGCAGGCGTCAGGCAGGGATTTGTTGTCGGCACGAGAGAAGCGATGACCCCGGCCGGTTTAGCATATTTCACAAGGCCTTTTTCAGGGATTTCTTCAATGACTCCGACGCTGGGCAGGCGGAGGCAGTCTCTGAGGATCAGTTTGATCTTGTTTCTCTTGTTTCTCTTGGAGATGGGGTCACCCAGATTCGTTTCCGCAACAGCTTCATCACACATCGGTGCCCAGACCTTCATGTCGCAGACGGCCGCTGCTACGGCCTGGCAAAGCCTGTCGACTCTGGCCTGGTCATATGTGGCAATGATATCAAGAGCCTTATGAGCCCGTGCTACCATTTCATCGATCATCGCAATCTGTTCAGGGGTTACTTCCTTAGCCATAATACCATTCTCCTTTTCACATTAAATATTCAAAGAATTCAATTGTTTCATGACTTCACTCTTTACTTTAAGTGTAAATCACTCCTTTTTTCCTGTCTAATACTAGATTTCGCAATAGATAATAGAAAGCATCTATCATTTTTTCAGGGCCTGATTCTGAATCTGCCGTTTTGGGATTTCACGGATCAAATCTTTTGCTTTACCCGCACGAAGGATATAACTATCTGTTGTATGGCCCAGGATCTTAACAACCTGCCTGCTGATTTCGATAGCCTGGTCCAGATCGATTCCAGTCTTTATACCGGATTCATCGCACATATGGAGCACATCTTCCGTGGCGACATTGCCCGCTGCACCGGGTACGAACGGACAGCCTCCGACGCCGGCGAAACTCGTATCGAAATTCGTAAATCCGCATTCCATCCCGGCCATGATATTGGCGATTCCCAGGCCTCTTGTATTATGGAAATGCAGCCACCATTTTACCTCCGGATAAGCCTTTTTCATATGACGGCAAATTTCCTTGACCTGGACCGGATAAGCCATCCCGGACGCATCGGATAAAGAAATCTCGGAAACACCTACGGAAAGATATGCTTCTACGATTTTTTCGACACTTGAAATCGGTATCTCTTTGTCCCAGGGCGATCCAAAGACCATGGAAATCGAACCGGAGATTCCTATACCCGCTTCTTTTGCTCTTGCCACACATGCTGCAAAACGGTTCACCGATTGTTCCGGAGTGCAGTTCAGATTGGCTAAATTATGAGCCGTGCTTGCAGACACATTTAATTTGACTTTTTTACAGCCGCAGGCAATCGCCCGGTCGACGCCCCTTAAATTTGCGATAAGAGCTCTGTACTCCACACCTGGAATTTTATGTATCCTGGCAAATACTTCGTCCGTATTTGCCATTTGAGGAACAGCTCTGGGACTTACAAAAGAACCAACTTCAATGACCTTGAAACCAGCCTTGCCCATTGCGTCGATGAGGGCAGCCTTGTCGTCTGCTGACACGGTTCCTTTCTCATTCTGCAGCCCGTCCCGGGTACCAACTTCACAAATTACAATCGATTCCGGAAGTTCATTTTCTGCCATTACTCATTTCCCCTTTCTGGAATCATTTCTTATTGGCAAACATGACCCAGCCGATGACAAGAGGGATGAAGAAACTGGCAGCGCCAATTCCCACACAGGCAGCCAGGTTGCCGCCAAAGTAAAGCGCGGGCAGGATTGCCGGCATGGAGCCATAGACAGGCGCCCATGCTGAAGAAGCAACGCCCTGGGCATCCGGAGCGGAGGATTTCCCGTCAGGATCAACGGCACGGACCAGGGCCAGGCCTGTCGGGACAGCTCCCGATGCCATACCGAACAGACAGCAGGCCTTCTCGAACCATTCAAGTTTGCAGTATTTCATGCAGAAGAACAGAGAGACCGCGATGGTAAGAGCCAAAAGCACGGCTGAATAAACCACGATGGGAACAATGAAAGTACTGACAAGGCTCAGTTTCATAGTGGATACAGCACCCAGGATCAGGACATCCAGTGCACAGCCCGATACCTGACTTACCGTAGGTTTATCCAGATATCCATCCCAATGCATTTTAGACATGATGATCCGGATAATAGCTGCACCAAGCATTCCGTTGACTAACGAGCCCAGTTTTTTGACCCAGGGGAAGATCGTATTTCCCAGGGTTCCAAGGATCAGTTGACCAAGCCACATGCTGAACAGGATGAGACAAATCTGTAAAACCAGTGCATTGATACCATTTGTGGATACTTTTACATGACCGATGGGTCTTTGGAGCTCTTTGGGCAGCACACCGCTCAAAGTCGGATCATAACCGCTTTCAGGGATTTTTGTGTATTGAGCATACCCTTTCCTGATACCCCAGTTTACAATGACCATGCCAATTGTGACAGCTGACATCAGTCCTACGGTAGAAAGGATCATTCCCATACTCAGGGCGCCTTCTGCCCCCAGTTTATCAAGAGCAGTACCGGCTGCCCCGGCAGTACCATGGCCGCCCCAGAAGGAGAATACACCCAAAAGGCCCCATCCTTTGGGAAGGGATGGCCAGAATTTGGAGAGAACTTCTCCAAGCGGAGCACCCACCATCAACTGCATGCCCCATACAGCGATGCAGACACATGCATAGTCCACATAATTGCGGAAGCGGCTTCTGTCAAAAGTAATCCCCAAAACGATACAGGTAAGGACAAGGCCTATCAAAGCGCCTGCATAAGAACTGAAAGATTTGGGGATCGTAATGACCCCCAGGACCTGCGGCCCCAGGATCAGTCCCAGGAAACCAGCCAGCATCGAGGTTGGAATATATAATTTTTGGATAGGTTTACAAACTTCTCTGACGGCAAAGCCAAGCAGCATGAGTGCGGCCAGAACCTGCCAGTCTTTCAGCAAAGATGCAAATGTCATTATCTCCTCAACTCCCTTTTTTAGATTTTATTTATTTAAGTTCAGATAGATCTGTCTGATTTCATCTGCCGTAAGCGTTACCGGATTGCCTTTCATGGCCGGATCATTTTGCGCATTCCTGACAATCGTTTCCAGGGAAGCCTTGAATTTTTCCTGGCTGATCCCAAGCGAAGAAATCGTAACCGGAGTCTTTGTCACGGCAAGCAGTTTTTTCCATTCTTCGACCAGACCATCCACAGCTTCCTCATCCGTGGAAGCTGCGACCCCCAGATATCTGGCAATTTCAGCATATTCTTTCAGGCATTTCCGGGAATTCAAACGGATGACCTGTTCCATGGGCGGTGCCACAGAAGTTCCATGAGGCATATGGGCAAGGGTGGCTAACTGTTTCCCGGACCCGTGGGAAGCCCCCGAGCCTCTTCCGGCTAATGCAATTCCTCCCATCGTAGCTGCAATCTGCATCTCAGCCCTGGCAGCCAGATTCTTTGGATCTGCCAGGACGACGGGTAAATTGGCTGTAATTTTTTTCATGCCTTCCAGTGCAAACAAATCCGTAAAAGCATTCCTGGGATTCTTGTTCACATACGCCTCGATACAGTGGGCAAAAGCATCCAGGCCGGTAGCACCTGTGATTTTAAATGGCACAGTTACGGTAAAGCGTGGATCCAGCACCACATAATGCGGAATCAGCTGATAATCAGCGATGCCTTTTTTTACCTGCGGCACTTCCGGATTTCCCGTAGGGACGTAAATGACAGCAATCGGTGAAACTTCAGATCCCGTCCCGCTTGTTGTCGGAATATACAGCAGCTTTGCCTTTCTCTGTACGGGAGGCAGATGGAACCGGTCCATCAGCTGCTCATCTGTAATGTCAGGATGTTCGTAATAAACTTCCATGACTTTAACAGAATCCATGACGGCGCCGCCGCCGATCGCGATGATGAGATCCGGCTGTTTCTCGGTCAGTTTCCTGGAGTTCTCCTTGATAAATTCCAGCGTCGGTTCTTTGCCCTCATCGTAAAAAAGCCAATGCTGGACGCTTCTTTTTTCAAAGATCGAATCCATCAGTTCCAGGACGTCTTTGTTGTATTCGCAGAAAATCCGGTCAGCGAACACCACAACCCGGCTCATGTCCACTTGTTCCAAAAATTCCAGCGAGCCTTCACCATAGACAATTTTGTTTGCAAAATTAGCCTGCAGCACTTGAACCATCCTTTCTTTTTTGTTACGCATCCTGTCAGAATGCGCTTTTGATAATACAGAATTTTCACGATTATCAAATTACTCTTTATTCTTAGTTTTCTCTGGCTTTCATTCTATCTATAGATGTGATAAGGGTCTAATACTTGATTCGGATTGAAATGATAGATGGCTTCTATAATCCTATTTTAGTTTTTTTGGAAATACGTTATAATGAATACAATCAGATTCTGATTTGGCAATGAAAAAGGAGTTTGCCATGAAATTACTACAGCTCAAATACTTTCAAACACTTGCACGGATGCTTCACTATACGAAAGCGGCAGAAGCTCTGCACATTTCGCAGCCAAGCCTGAGTTACTCGATCGCGGAACTGGAAAAAGAGTTGAAGGTCCCGCTTTTCCACAGAGATAAGAAAAAAATATATCTGAGTCCTTACGGGGAATGTTTCCTTGATTACGTGGATCAGGCGTTAAACATCCTCGATAAAGGAGTGGACCACGTGCATGCCATGAAAAACGCCACGTCGGGCGTTGTGGGGATCGGGTACATCTACAGTTTGAGTACGGATTTCATTCCCAAAATCGTCGATGGATTCAAAAAAGAAAATCCCGATAACATAAAATTCAAGTATTTACAGGATCTGCACAGTGGACTGGTAAAAGCTTTGAAGGAAGAGCAGGTCGACCTGATCCTTTCTGCCGACACAGACCCGTCCCTTGTTTCCGTCCCTTTATGGAAACAGGAATTATACGTCATCGTCCACAAAGACCATCCACTTGCAAAAAAAGATGAAGTTGAATTTGCGGACATCATCCATGAACCATTTATCATGCTCGACGAAGGCAGTGCACTGCGGCGGATGCTGAACAAAAAATTCGAGGAGTTCCAGACAGCTCCGAATATCGTGTCAGAGCCCAAGGAATGTGCAGCAGCCCTGCAGTATGTAGCGCACGATGACGGAATTGCGGTCTTGCCGGATATCCATCAGACTTCTCTCATGCCTGTAAAAAAGCTTAAAATCCTGACACCGGGATTTGTGCGCACCATTTATCTGTCCTGGAAAAGTGATACGACACTGATCCCCCCTGTCCAGAAAGTAAGGAATTATATTTTGAAATATGTCATTGCCCGCACAGACAAAGGCATGTAGCTCATACAGAATATTATCGAATGCTGTAAATACAAAAGCTTCTTCGAAAGGATGTATCTCCCTTCGAAGAAGCTTTTTCTGCTGCAAAGAATCATTTCATGAGATCCAGCATTGTATTTTCCAGGCCTTCCGCATCATATCCGTATTTATGATACAGGGTCCTTGAAAGGGCAACATGAGGATAACAGTCCGGAATCCCCAGATTTACAAAAGCAGGATGCATTCCGGAAGATGCCAGGACAGCAGCTGCACTGTAACCCAGTCCTCCCACCATATTATGATCCTGTGCCACCACTACATACCCTGTCTCAGCAGCTTCCAGGACAGCCTGGGTATCAATGGGCTTTACCGTATGCATATCGACCACACGGATCTTCCTGTGATATTTTTCTTCCATATGGACAGCTGCCTGTACTGCGAACTGCGTGGTGATGCCGGAGCAGATAAAAGCTCCGTCATTGCCCTCATGCGCAATGGATGCTTTTCCGATTTCAAAACGATAGGTATCTTCATCATAGATCTGTCCAATGGGTTCGACCGTGCTCCGCATATAAACAGGCCCCTGATAATCCAGAAAACTTTTCAGCATTTTTCTGGCCTGGACAGGATCACTGGGCTCCACCACAGTCATATTTGCCATACTTCCCATGATGGCACAATCTTCCATTCCCCAGTGCGTCACACCGGAAGTCCCGCTGGAAAGACCGGAATAGATTGCGATCAGGCGCACATTCAAATCACTGTAGGCTACATCATTCCGGCATTGTTCACAAGCTCGCATGGAAATGAAATTTACCATGGAAAAGGCAAATGGCAGAAATCCTTCGCTTGCCAGTCCGGCAGCAAATCCTACCATATCCTGCTCTGCAATCCCCACATTAAAAACCCGTTCGGGATATTTTTCCTGAAATTTTCTGGTACGGCAGGTTTTCCCCAAATCCGCGTTGATCACAACCACTTTATCATTTTCTTCTCCCAGCGAAGGAAGATAATCACCTATTACATCTCTTAAAATATATGTATGCGAAAAATCATAGGCAAGCATCTTAGTCTCTCCCTTCTCCAGGCTCCGTTTTTGTTAAACAAGCCATCGCTTCCTGATACTGCTCAGCATTCAGTTTTCCCTTATGCCAGGCAGGGCTGTTTTCGAGGAAAGGAACGCCCTTTCCTTTTACAGTATGACAGACGATTACCGTAGGCAGGTCTGCTGCAGGAGACGGCAATTGTTTAAAAGCATTAAGAATGGAGGGGATGTCGTTTCCATCGATTTCCTGTACATTCCAGCCAAAAGCCCGGTATTTTTTTGCGATATCTCCAAGAGCCGTTATTTCATCGACGAATCCATCTGATTCCAATCCATTTTGATCGATCAAAGCAATCAGATTGCCCAGTTTGTAGTGAACCGCATTCATGGCAGCTTCCCATACGGATCCTTCTGACTGCTCTCCATCACCCATCACAACATAGACACGGTTCTTTTGATTCTTTTTTAGCTTTAGAGCCATTGCCATACCAGCAGCAAGCGCCAAACCATGTCCCAATGAACCCGTGGAGAATTCGATATACGGGTTCAGGAATTTGCATGGATGCATCGAAAACCGTCCCCCATCACTGTCAAATTCCCGCATCACATCTTCCGGAGGATAGCAGCCGATCGCAGCCTGGCAAAAATTCAGGGCAGCCGAAGCATGGCCTTTCGAAAGAATAAAACGGTCTCTTTGTTCATCCTGAGGATTTGCAGGATTATACTTCATCTGATACTGCCATAAGACCGTCAGCACATCCGCAATCGACAGATCGCCTCCCAGATGGATCGATTTCTTAGAGGCTAACGTCAGGATCTGTTTCCTTAATTCACAGGAATCTCTCTCTAATTTTTGAATCAACTGCTCAGGCATTCGAATTTCTCCTTTCGTATGATTTTGCGGAGCATAGTTTTTGTATTTTTCTGTCAATTATTTTCATAAAATCTTTCTGTTTTTCATTGTAATAATGGACCTGAGCAGCGTCTAATACCTGTTTTAGATTAAAACGATAGAATCCATCTATCATTCAGCGAAGAAAAACAGCAGAGCAATCATTCTTGCCTCTGCTGTTTTTCTTCGCTGATTCATTCCATTTGCAGTTTACTTATTTTTTTTCGCCGAAAAATATTCCGCCAGTTTCTGCACCGTCTTTGCGAAGGGTTCTTCCACAGGCACGGTGATATCGCTGTAGCGCTGGTACAGCGGCCGCCGCTGCGCATCGAGGCGCCGCACTTTTTCCGCGCTCTCTTTCAGCAGCGGGCGCGTCGTGGTGTCCACGCTTGCCACGATGTCATCCACGGAGCGGTCCAGGAAGACGACGGTCCCGGTCTGCCGCAGCGCTTCCATGTTGCAGGCCCGGGTGACCACACCGCCCCCGCAGGCGATGACAACACCCTGTTTCTGCGCCAGGGCCCGGATCGTCCCGCTTTCGCGGCTGCGGAAATAATCTTCACTTTTGGCAAACATTTCCGCAATGGTTTCGCCCGCCATTTCCACCACCGTGACATCGGCGTCGAAGAAAGGCCTCTTCAAACGGGCTGCCAGGGCTTTGCCGATCGTGCTCTTGCCGCATCCGGGAAGCCCGATGAGTACGATATTACGCATGGATCCTGGCCTCCATCCTGGCAGCGATGCGGGCCGTCACGCCGTCTTCGATCTTCCGGCTGAGCCAGATCTCCTCCGAAGCGAGGGCCTGGGCCACAAGCATATAGAGGCCATTGCAGACGGCAAGCCCTCTTGACGCAGCAAGTCTCAGAAATTCGGTCTCCGCAGGATTATAGACGATATCCACGGCCGCTTCCCGCGTCTTTCCGAGCACATCCATGCCCACTGCCGAAACGCCCGTATGGGGGTACATCCCCACCGGTGTGGTGTTGACGATGATGTCATGGCAGGGCAGCTCTCCGGCATGGGCATAATCCATGATCTTAAGGCCCGGATGGGCCGCAAAGAAGCGGGCCAGGTCCCGCCGGCCTTTGGAGACGTCCCGCGCCATGACGGTGAGGCTTGCCGGCTTCTGGTCGAGCAGGTTCTGCAGCACAGCCCGGGCAGCGCCGCCGCTTCCCAGAAGGATCACGTCTTTGCCCGCCGCGGAGATCCCGTTATGGGCGAGCAGGCGGCCGAAGCCGAAATAGTCCGTGTTGTGCCCCTCCATCCGTCCGCCGCTGAATTTCAGCGTGTTCACTGCCCCGATGGCTTCCGCTTCCGGGCTCACACGGGAGGCGCTTTCAGCCGCTTTCACTTTATAGGGGATCGTCACATTCAGGCCGTCGAACTGCTCGCCGGCGTGCCTTAGAAAATCATCGATCCGTGCTTCCGGCACCTCGACCAGCTCATAGGAACCGTCGATCCCGGCTTCTTCGAAATAAAGCTGATGGATCTCCGGGGACCAGCTGTGGCCCAGCACCTTTCCCAACAGTCCTAATTTCACCATATCTCCTGCCTCCCTGTCCGGTCAGACACTGCCGGAGCCATCGGCCACATAATTTCCCAGCAGCTTGTAGCGGGCATTTTCCAGGCTCAGTCCCGCCAGCGCCGCCTGCACGGCCGCATCGTTCAGATGGCCCGTGATGTCCATGTGGAAGAAATATTCCCAGGGCCGGCCCTCGATGGGACGGGATTCGATATTGGTCATATTGATGCCGTGCTGCTCGAAATGGCCCAGTACATGGTACAGGGATCCCGGTTTGTGGGGCAGGCTGACCACGAGCGTGATCTTGTTGGCCTCGGGCGGGATCTCGGCCTGACGGCTGACGATGACAAACCGCGTGTAGTTGCTCTGGTTCGTCTGGATGCCGCGGAGCAGGACTTCCAGGCCGTAAGGCTCCGCTGCCTGGGCACCGGCGATGGCTGCCAGGGAATGGTCTTTCTGCCCGGACACGAACTGCGCCGCCTTGGCCGTGTTCGTATAGGGACATTCCGCAAGTTCCGGATGCGCCTTGAAGAAGGCGTGGCACTGGGCAAGCCCCTGGGGATGGGAATAGACTTTCCGGACTTCTTCGAGCCGGGTCCCGGGGCAGACCAGGAGACAGTGCTCCACCTTCACGATTTTTTCGCCCACGATGTTGATATCGTTGTGCCGGATCAGGTCGTACACAGTGGTGATGCCGCCCGTCGAAGAGTTTTCGATGGGCAGGACACCGTACTGGATGCTTCCTTCCTTCACGGCCTCGACCACATCGTCAAAGGACGGATACGCTTCGGCAGTCAGGGTGCAGCCAGCAAAATACTGCTTCATGGCCAGATAACTGTAGGCCCCCGGCACGCCCTGGTAGCCGACATGAAAAGTTCCGCTTCGCAGCATGATCATCCTCTCTTCATCAAATAATACAGATCGAGCAGCGTCCAGGCGGTCACTGCTTCGATGACGGGGACGGCACGCGGCACGACACAGGGATCATGCCGGCCCGTGACCTCGAGGGTCGTCTCTTCCCGGGTTCTGACATTGACCGTGTGCTGCGTTTTGCCGATGGACGGCGTCGGCTTGACGGCCACCCGGAAGACGATGGGCATGCCGTTGCTGATGCCGCCCAGGATCCCGCCGTTGTGGTTCGTCGTGCAGGCTACCCGGTCCTGGCGCAGGATCATGGGATCGTTGGCTTCGGATCCACGCATGGAGGCAAGAGCAAAGCCATCCCCGAAAGCGACGGCCTTGACTGCGGGCACGGAAAAAAGGGCATGGGAAAGCCTGCTTTCCACCGAATCGAAATAGGGTTCTCCCAGGCCGACGGGGACGCCGATGGCCATGCATTCGATCACGCCGCCGACGGAATCCTTCTCTGCCCGGGCTGCCGTAATGGCATCCGCCATGGGCCCGCGCACACTGCCGTCCAGCACGGGCAGGCTGTTCGCAGCAAGTCCCAGCAGGGTCTCCCGGCTCTCGCCGCAGGGATCG
The DNA here is from genome assembly GCA_900315205.1 of uncultured Acidaminococcus sp. Lineage (GTDB taxonomy): Bacteria > Bacillota > Negativicutes > Acidaminococcales > Acidaminococcaceae > Acidaminococcus. The sequence continues at coordinate 13,356 of OMYF01000025.1, read as the reverse complement.
AAGGCCCGGTCGCGGATGCCCGCGATGGCGGCGATATGCGCCCCCACCGTGATGCCTTCTTTTGCAAGCAGCTGCTTTGCCACAGCGCCGGCAAAGACGAGGGGCGCCGTCAGGCGGCCCGAGAAACTGCCGCCGCCGCGGTAGTCATTCGCTCCGTGAAATTTCACGAACCCCGGATAATCCCCATGGCCGGGACGCATGACATCCTTCAGGAGCGAATAGTCCTTTGAATGGGCATTATGGTTCTCGATGCGGGCGCAGAGGGCCATACCCGTCGTACGGCCTTCGAAGAAGCCGCTTTCCAGCGTGAAGCTGTCCGTCTCTTTGCGCGGCGTGGCCAGTTTGCTCTGGCCCGGTGCGCGCCGTTTCATTTCTTTTTCGATTGCCGCAAGATCCAGGGGCACTCCGGCGGGCAGTCCGTCCAGGACGATACCGATGGACGGGCCGTGCGATTCCCCGAAGATGGTCATCCGGATCCGGTCTCCGAAGGTACTGCTCATATCTTACCTCCTGCTGCTGCAAAATCCTGCCAGAATGCAGGATAGGATTTGGTGACGCTCTGGGCCCCCGTGATGGTGACGGGGCCGCTGCAGCGGCTGCTCGCAACGGCAAGGCTCATGGCGATGCGGTGGTCGTTCCAGCTGTCCACCGTGCCGCCCTGCAGCGTCTTTACGCCGTCGATGGAAAGGCCGTCGGGCCGCTCCGTGATGCGGGCGCCCAGTTTGTTCAGTTCCGTCGCCATCGCCTTCAGGCGGTCACATTCCTTGAGACGGAGCCGCTCGGCATGGATGATTTCCGTATGCCCTGCAGCAAGGGCTGCCGCCACGGAAAGGACGGGCACAAGATCCGGGCAGTCCGAAGCGTCGATGACCGTGCCCGTAAGAACTGCCCCTTCGCTGAGGATGCCGTCCTCCGTCCGCGTGAGCTGGCCGCCCATGCGCTGCAGGATGGGGACGATGGCACGGTCCCCCTGCAGGGAGTCCATCCGGGTGCCCCGGACGAGGAGCTTTTTGCCGAGAGCGCCTGCCACCAGCCAGAATGCGGCCTGCGAGAAATCACCCTCCACGGGGCCGCTGCAGGGCTTATACGTCTGGCCGCCCGGGATCCGGTACACGGCGGGTCCCTCATGGCTGACCCGGATGCCGAAAGCCTTCAGGGCGGACAGTGTCAGATTGACATAGCTCTGCGATTCATACGGTCCCGTGATGGTCACGGCCGAATCCTCCGGAAGGAGCGGCAGAGCAAACAGCAGGCCGCTGATGAACTGGCTGCTTACGTTGCCGGGCAGCGTAAAGGAGCCGCCGTGCAGGGGTCCCTGGACGGAGAGGGGAAAATGCCTTTGCGATCCGTAATGGAAAAGCAGGCCCTGCCCGGCAAAGATCTTTTCGTAGGGATCAAGGGGCCGGCTGCCCAGCTCCCCTTCACCGTTGAAATTGTAGCAGTTCCCGTCGATGGCCGCCAGCGGGATCAGAAAGCGCAGGGTCGATCCGGATTCCCCGCATTCCATCAGCGGCGAATGCTGATGCGGGCGGCACCCTTTTACAGTAAAGGCCACCCGGCCGGCCGCGTCCGGCTGCTCCGTGATGACGGCACCCAGGGCCTCCAGGCAGCGTTTCGTCGCCGTGATATCCCGGGAAACACTGACCTGTTCCACCCGGCTCTCCCCGGCGGCAAGAGCCGCGCAGATCAGAGCCCGGTGTCCCATGCTCTTGGAAGAAGGCACGGTGACGCTGCCTGTAAGAGCAGCCGGGGTAATGGTAATGTCACTCATGATTCACGCTCCACATACGGTTCCAGTTCATCCATCGAGATATTCTTCAGCAGGCTGCTTCCCAGTGCCGGGACGATGACCAGAGTGATCCGGTTGCCCCGTTTCTTCTTATCCATGGCAATGCCTGCAATGACGTCCTTTGTCGCGATCGGATCGTCCACCGGGATCCCGTGGCGGGACAGGAGGCGCGCGATCCGGTCAGCCGTCCCCGGCTGCGTCAGCCCCAGGGCTTCCGTCCGGCGGGTCAGGCGGATCATCCCGATGGCCACACCCTCGCCATGGGTATATTTCTCATAATGATAGAACCGTTCCACCGCGTGGCCGATCGTATGGCCGAAATTCAGGACCATGCGGGCGCCCGTATCCCGCACGTCCTCCTCGACGACTTTGACTTTGATCCGGATGCAGCGGCTGATCAGCAGCGGGGCCTCGCGCAGGATGTCCGCGTCGCTTTCCAGCGTCTCGAGCCGGGCAAAGAGATCTTTGTCACCAAAAGCGGCACATTTGACGACTTCGGCGAACCCGTCGTGGAGATAGCGCGGCGGCAGGGACTGCAGCAGGTCCGGGTCGATGAAGACGGCTTTGGGCTGATAGAACGCGCCGACGAGGTTCTTCCCTTCGGGCAGATCCACGGCCACTTTGCCGCCCACGCTGCTGTCGATCTGGGAAAGCAGCGTCGTCGGGATCTGGATGAACGCCACGCCCCGCAGATAGCTTGCTGCCACATAGCCGCCCAGGTCGCCGGGCACGCCGCCGCCCAGGGAGATGACAAGATCCTTGCGCGTCATGCCGAAGTCCGCGCACTCCCTGACCATCCGCGTGAACGTCTCCAGATTCTTATGGTCTTCGCCGGGCGGCATGACAAGCCGCCGCACATCAAACCCTGCGGCGCGCAGTTTCTCCTCCAGGCCTGCCCCGTAGAGGGCATCGACGGACGCATCCGTAAGGATCGCCGCCTTGTCCGCCTGCGATACCTGCCGGATCCGCTGTCCCAGCGTATCCCACAGTCCCCGCTCGACAGCAATCGTATAGGAATCCTTTCCCAGCTCGACCTTAATGTTTTCCATAGAACATGTCCCTTCTTCTTGATTTCGCCGTATCCATCATCCGGTGCAGCGTTTCGCGGTCCTCCGTGACAAGCGCCTTCTTCCATTTCTGCAGCTGCGTCTCCAGGCGGTCCAGTTCGGCAAGGACCGGTCCCCGGTTGAGCAGGAACAGATCCGTCCAGAGATCCGCATTGATATCGGCCACGCGGGTCGCATCGCGGAAGCTGCCCGCCACAAAGAATTTCGTCTGCTCATTCATGGACTCGCTGTTGATCAGCGAAACCGCCATGATATGCGGCAGGTCACTCGTGTACGCGATGATGCTGTCGTGCTCCTTTGCCGTCAGTTCCACCACCCTGCCGCAGCCGATCTCGAGCGCGATGTCCCGGATCCATTCCACGTTCTCTCTGCGGTTCTGCGGCCGCTTGATGATGATGAAGTTGGCGCCTTCAAAGATGCGGGAAGAACTCTGTCCGTAGCCGCGGCCTTCCCGTCCCGCCATGGGATGGGCGGAAACGAAATCCATCTCCGGCCCCAGCAGGGCGTCGATCCGCTCCGGGATGTCCCCCTTGATGCCCATGGCATCCGTCAGTACGGCGTCTTTCCTGAAATATTTCACATGGTCCCGCACAAAAGGGACAAACGCACCCGGATACTGGGCGCAGATGATGATATCCGCCTCGCCCAGCAGTTCCGGCTGATCGTCCGCGATATCCGTGATATAGCCTTCATTTTTGGCCATCAGGGATACGATGTGGTTGCGGTTCATCCCGATGACCCGGCCGGCTCCGCGGTTCCGCAGGGCCTTGGCATAGGAGCCTCCGATAAGGCCCAGGCCGACGATGGCAAATACGGTATCTTCCAGTTTCTTCATCTCATCCGTCTCCCTCCGGCAGGCTGCCCGCTTCTATTATAATGTCCGATCCACGACCGGCGCAATCTTCCGCAGATCGTCCATCAGCGCGGCGAACTCATCGAGGGTCAGGCTCTGGGCGCCGTCACACAGGGCGTGTTTCGGGTCGTTGTGGGTTTCGATGATGAGGCCGTCCGCACCGGCAGCGAGGGCAGCTCTTGCCATGGCGGAGACCATCCAGGACTTGCCGGTGGCGTGGCTCGGATCGACGATGACCGGCAGATGGCTCAGCCGCTTGACTGCGCAGATGGCGGACAGGTCCAGCGTATTCCGGGTGTACGTCTCAAAGGTGCGGATCCCGCGTTCGCAGAGGATGACGTTCTCATTGCCCTCGGACATGATGTATTCCGCACTCATCAGCCATTCTTCGATCGTGGCCGACATGCCGCGCTTCAAGAGGATCGGCTTGTCGATCTTGCCCAGTTCCTTGAGCAGCGTGAAGTTCTGCATGTTGCGGGCCCCCACCTGGATGAGATCCACCTTGTCCACAAAGAGATCCAGTTTGTCCGCCGACATGATCTCCGTCACGATGGGCAGGCCGTTGGCCCGTCCGGCCTTCTCGATCATATCGAGGCCCCTGTCGCCCAGTCCCTGGAAAGAGTACGGGGAAGTACGGGGCTTGAAGGCTCCGCCCCGCAGCATGACGGCGCCGCTTTTCTTGACGGACGCGGCGATGGTGTCCATCTGGGGCTGGCTCTCCACGGAACACGGACCGGCGATGACCGCAAACCCCTTGCCGCCCACTTTGACGCCGCTCACATCGATGATGCTGTCTTCCGGATGGAACATGCGGTTGGCCCGTTTGAAAGGCTGCTGCACACGCATGGCGTTTTCGATCTCCGGATTGACGAGGAATTCCTCCGGATCGAGGACACTCGTATCACCGATGACGCCCAGGATCGTCTGGGTGGCTCCGATACTTTCATGGATGGCGAACCCTCTCTTGACAAGACCTTCCTTGACTTCCTCCACTGCTGCCTGGGGTGCTCCCTTTTTCATTACGATAATCATTTCTGCTTTCCTCCTCTGCTCACAAAAAAAGCAGACTCGCAAGGAGTCTGCTCATCCACGGTTTTCCACCGTTCCGGAATGTCTTTCCGGAACCTCAGCAATCTCGCTTTACGACCGACAAATCATTCAGTTTCAGGCACGCAAAATAGCCAAAGCCATAAAAATAGCTCTGGTAGGCGTAGCTAAACTGTTCAGTTTGCCAGGAAAGCACTGCATTCAACATAGATAAAACCGCCTTTTTTTAATCGATGGCGCCATTTTACCATTCCGGGCGGACTGGCGTCAAACTTTTAAGGAAAAAAATCTTCTCTGTCTTTTTTCAGTGAAAATTTGTTACAAATCTTATAATCCCAGAGAGACATCCACGTCGTCCAGCCCGTGGCCCGACAGATCCACGAAACGCACCCGCAGGCTGCCGTACTGCGGAAGCTTCTTCAGCGGGATCGTGACAGCCTGGTCCTTGTAGAGAGCCTCGGATCCGTCCGCTGCAGGGGACGCGCTGTCCCTGACGGCAACGGTGACATTGAGCAGGCGGCCAAAGAGTTCCACCTTCTGGATGGCCAGATCGCCGTCATTGCCGTTCGTGTTCATGGCTGCATAGATGACGAGGGATCCCTTGTAGCTGGCTCCGCTGTATTTCTTTTCTGCCGCCCGGATCTTCTCTGTCGTATGGGTGATTTTCTTGATCTGGTCGATATCCGGTTCCTGTGTATCCGTACTGCTCAGGATATCGGGCACGAAAGCCGTCCCGACAAAGCCATCCGGCGCTGTCTCACGGGTCCGTTCCCAGCTGCTGCGGTCCGTCTTGTCCTGATAGAGTACATGGCCGCTCTTTGCGACCTGGTTCGTCGCGAAGATCTCGCCGTCGGCCAGATGGCCCCGCTCCGCGGCAAATGCGGCCGGTGCCGCACATAGAGAAAGCAGCAGTGCGCCTGCCGCCATTTTTTTCCACTGCAGTTTCATGGTAATCCTCCTCCTCGGTGATACCCCTATTATACATGAATTGCCTGTGTAAATCATGAAGGAATTGTGTTTTTTGGACTTTGCAGTCAAAATTTCACCAGTTCGCGGAGAAGGGCCCGGATACCCGCTCTGCGGCAGTCACTGCCTGCGGGGCTGAAACCGCCCGGGTTTATTTGTTTTTTTGACCAATTGCTTTTTTATGTAATCTTTTTTATAATTGGGAGAGCTGTACAATAGAAGAGGAGGCATAAAAACGTCATGAGTGAATGTGATAACTGTCAGGCTGGCAGCTGTGACGGCTGCAGCAAAAAAAATACAACGAATCCCCAGGATGCAGCCATTTCCCGTTTCCTGGGCCAGGTAAAGCACAAGCTCATCGTCATGAGCGGCAAGGGCGGCGTCGGCAAGAGCACCGTCGCTGTGGATCTTGCCCTCATCCTGAGTGAAAGAGGCTTCCGCGTCGGCATTATGGATGTCGATCTGCACGGCCCCAGCATCGCCGGCATGCTCGGCTTCGAAAACGCCCACCTGCGGGCAGAAGGCGACAAGCTGCTGCCGTTCCGGTATAATGACAATCTGTATTTCCTGTCCGCCCAGGGCCTTCTGGCCAACGAGGACGATCCTCTGGTCTGGCGCGGCCCGCTGAAGATCGGTGCCATCCGCCAGTTCATGTCCGATACGGAATGGCCCGCCCTGGATTACCTCATCGTGGACTGCCCTCCCGGCACCGGTGATGAACCGCTGACGGTCATCCAGACCATCCGCGACGCCAAAGCCGTCATCGTCACGACACCGCAAAGAGTATCCCTGGCGGATGTCCGCAAGTCCGTCAATTTCTGCCGCATGGGCAACGTCCCCATCTGCGGGGTCGTCGAGAACATGAGCGGCTTCATCTGCCCGCACTGCGGCAAGGAAGTCGACATTTTCAAGAGCGGCGGCGGTGAGGCTCTGGCCAGAGAAAAGAACCTGCCCTTCCTCGGCAGGATCCCCATCGACCCGATGGTCGTGGCCGCCGAAGACGACGGCAAACCGCTTGCCAATCTGAGCAAGGGCTGCCGTGCGGCCCTCGATGCCATCGTGGACAATGTGATCAGGAACGCCTGACGGCGGGGCGTGAATTTTCGCGGTTCGCAGGTCGGGGCCGTCAGCAGTCAGCCGCCAGCAGCGGCCTGCGATTTGCGGTCTGCGGTCTGCGGTCTGCGGTCTGCGGCCCAAAGCCATCAAAAAAGGACTTTCGATTCGTAAGAACCGGAAGTCCTTCTTTATTTTTCAGGAGCTGTGATTTCACAGCTCCTTTTTGCTGCGCGTTTCTTATTTCTTTGCCTGCTGCTGAGCATTTTCCTGCTTCAGGTCAGCGGACATGACGCTCACGCCGTCCAGCAGGGGTTTCTTGCCCTTCGTCTGGAATACGACGATGGTCCGGACAGCCGGAGCCTTCTTGGCGTTGCCGGCATAGATCAGGCGGTCCGCATCGACAGCCTTTTCCAGGACGACCAGTTTCAGATCGGAGATCTCACCGATCTGGGCGTTGATGTTCTTCTTCATCTGGGTCAGGGTATCTTCCGTGAACTTTTTCTTGAGTTCCGGAGAGAAGTATTCCTGAGCGGTGGCCAGCGGGGCTTTGCCGGTCAAAACCTTCATGACAGCGGCAACTGCGTCTTCTTCCCTGGCCAGGGTGTCACTGGCCGGGCTGGCAAATCCCAGGCTGGAAAAGCCGAGGCACATGATCATCATCAACACTGCTGCGATTTTCTTCATTTTACATCATCCTTTCTGTCTGACGCGCCATTACAGCGTATCCTTTTCGATTCTTTCCATTGCTTCCTGCGTACCTTCCCGGCTCCCGAAGGCGGTCAGCCGGAGGTATCCTTCGCCCATCCTGCCGAAGCCGGCACCGGGCGTACCTACGATGGCCAGTTTGTTCAGCAGATAATCGAAATATTCCCAGCTCTTCATGCCGTTCGGGCACTTCAGCCAGACGTACGGGGAATAGACGCCGCCATAATAGGTGTACCCCTTCTTGTCAAAGGTACGCATCATGATGCGGGCATTTTCCCTGTAATAGGCGAGCATTTCCTGGCATTCTTTCTCGCCCTGGGGCAGCATGGCCGCTTCAGCGCCGCGCTGCACGATATAGGGCACGCCGTTGAATTTGGTCGTCTGCCGGCGGAGCCACATCTTGTTGAGGTTCAGTTCCCCGCCTTCCGGCGTCCTGCGGGTAAGTCCCAGGGGCACCACTGTATAGCCGCAGCGCGTCCCCGTGAAGCCGGCGGTCTTGGAGAAAGAGCACATCTCGATTGCACAGTCCTTGGCACCGGGCACGGCGAAGATGCTGTGCGGCACGGAATCATCGGTGATGAAGGCTTCATACGCGGCATCATAGAGGATGACCGCATCGTTGGCCTTTGCATACTTCACCCATTCCGTCAGCTGCTCCAGGCTGTAGGCAGCCCCGGTCGGGTTGTTGGGCGAGCACAGATAGATGATGTCAGCCTTGACGCTGGGATCCGGCATCGGCAGGAAATGATTTTCCGGCGTGCCGTACATGAACAGGATCTTCCGGCCGCGCATGATATTCGTATCCACATAGACCGGATAGACCGGATCCGGCAGGAGGATCACATTGCTGTCATCGAACAGATCCGTCATATTGCCGCAGTCGCTCTTGGCGCCGTCACTGATGAAGATTTCCTTCGTGTCGACCTGGACACCATGCCGGGCATAATAGTCCTGGATGGCCTTGTGCAGGAAATCATAGCCCTGTTCGGGGCCGTAGCCGCGGAACGTTTCCTTGTGGGCCATTTCTTCCACAGCCTTCTGCATGGCTGCGATGACCGTCGGGGCCAGCGGCAGTGTCACGTCGCCGATGCCCATCTTGATGATTTTCTTATCGGGGTGTGCTGCCGCAAACTCGGCCACCCGTTTTGCGATATCGGAAAACAGATAGCTTTCTTTCAGGTTTGCGTAGTTCCCGTTCACTAATGCCATAGATTCGTCCTCCTTGCTGCCGGCACGTTCCCGGCGGGCTGCAGTTCCTGCAGCTACTTTTCCATTATAAAGGAATACAGGTGCTATTTCAAATTGAAGATGGAAAATATCACAAAAGATTCCCCATTTCCATTCCTCATCGCAGGAGCTCGTCGGGGATCTCCATTTCGCCTTCATAGACCGTCTCGGCCGGCCCGCGCAGCATCATATGGCCGTCGCTGCCGTAGTTCAGTTCCAGCATGCCGCCGAGGGCCTGCACTTTAAGGAAACTGTCCCGCCGGCCTGCAAGGCCCTGCGTCACCATCGTATAGGCCACGGCACAGGCACCGGTGCCGCAGGCATAGGTCTCGCCGCTGCCCCGCTCCCAGACACGGAACTTCACATGGTCCCGGTCCACGATCTGGACGAATTCCACATTGACCTGTTCCGGGAAGAGAGGCGAATGTTCGATGACCCTGCCCAGCGCCTCCACCGGCGCCGTCTCCACATCGGGGACGAGCGTCACGAAGTGCGGATTGCCCATGGAAACGGCCGTGCCGCGGACCTTCACCTTTTTTCCCTGGAAGAGCACCTCGATTTCCTCGTTCCGGCACTCCGCCCCGGGCCAGTCCATGGGGATGCGCTTTGTGTCCGCGATGGGTTCTCCCATATCCACCGTCGCTTCCCGGACTTTTCCGTCCACGACTTTCATCCTGATTGTCTTGATCCCGGACAGGGTTTCCAGGGTGATCTCCGTTTTGTCCGTCAGTCCCTTGTCATAGACATATTTGGCGATGCAGCGCGTGCCGTTGCCGCACATCTTCCCCTCGGACGCATCCGCGTTGAACATGCGCATCCGGAAGTCCGCCACTTTGGAAGGACAGATGCAGATCAGCCCGTCCGAGCCCACGGACAGATGGCGGGGGCTCACATATTCCGAGATCTTCCCGGGGTTGGGGAGCATTTTTTCCATGCAGTTCACATATACGTAATCATTGCCGCAGCCATGCATTTTGGTAAATCTCAGCTTCACAGCTCATTCCTCCCTATGGAACAACAAAATGGTCGAGCAGAACTACTTGTCCCCTATTCTACTGTATATCCCCGGCGGGGTCAACAAAGGAGCCGGCCGATCCGTTCCTGCAGAAGTTCCATGCTGCGCGGATGGATTCTGTATACAATATTACAGGATGTATCATTTTTTCCTTTTTCAGTTCAAAAAATTTGACAAAGGAAAAAAGTGTTGATAGAATAATGACCGTTAACTTCAAAGGTTGAGCAAATCCGATGAAGGGAAAAGTAAGCTGTCCATTCCGGATCGCAGAGAGCCGATGGCTGGTGGAAATCGGCATCCGCGGGCAGAAGAAGATCATCCCAGAGGATCAGCACTGAATCCAGTAAGTGCTGCCGGCTGTTCCCCGTTACAGGAAACGCGTATGTCCGTACGCGAAAAGCGCCTGCGCTGCCTCTTCAGCAGCCGGGAATCAGGGTGGTACCACGGTTTTTCGTCCCTCACATTGCTGTGAGGGACTTTTTTTATAGGGATATGATTTCCCCTTTCGCAGCATCGGCTGCAGGCATCGTATCCGCAGAAAAAACAAAGCCACAAACTCATATCTGAGAAAACACTGCAAAGCTGTCACACACAAAGGAGGATTCTTATGAGAAGCGACATCGTCAAAAAAGGAAGTACCCGTTCTGCCCACCGCAGCCTGTTCCATGCCCTGGGATACTCCGATGAGGATCTGAAGAAGCCCATGATCGGCATTGTCAATTCCTTCAATGAAATCGTACCGGGCCACGGCCATCTGCGTGAGATCGCAGAAGCGGTCAAACTCGGCGTCGCCGCAGCCGGCGGCATGCCCGTCGAATTCCCGGCCATCGCCATCTGCGACGGCATCGCCATGGGCCATGACGGCATGAAGTATCCTCTGGCCAGCCGTGAACTCATCGCCGACTCCATCGAAGCCATGGCCAACGGCCACGCCTTTGACGGCCTCGTCATGATCCCGAACTGCGACAAGATCGTACCGGGCATGCTGATGGCCGCAGGCCGCGTCAACATCCCGACGGTCGTCGTCAGCGGCGGCCCGATGCTGGCAGGCCGCTGGAAGGGTAAGAACATCAGCGTCAGCACCATGTTCGAAGCAGCCGGCAAATTCGAATCCGGCCAGCTGTCCGCCGCAGAGATGGAAGCCATGGAGCAGCGCGCCTGCCCGGGCTGCGGTTCCTGCGCGGGCCTCTTTACGGCCAACACGATGAACTGCCTGACGGAAGTCCTCGGCATGGGCCTGCCCGGCAACGGCACGATCCCTGCCGCCTACCAGGGCCGCCGCCGCATGCTCGCCAAGGAAGCGGGCCGCGTCATCATGGACCTCGTGAAGAACGATGTACGGCCCCGTGACATCATGACTCTGGATGCCTTCAAGAATGCCATTGCCGTGGATATGGCCATCGGCGGTTCGACCAACACGGTCCTCCACCTGCCCGCCATCGCCCATGAAGCCGGCGTGGATCTGCCCCTGTCCCTCTTCGATGAGATCAGCCGCAATGCCTGCTACCTCACCAAGATGAGCCCCGGCGGCACCTATCACATGCAGGATCTGGATGAAGCGGGCGGCATCGTCGCTGTCATGAAAGAGCTGACCAAGCTGAACCTCATCCATACGGACTGCAAGACGGTCACGGGGACCATCGCCGACCGCATCGCCAACGCCCGCATCGAGAACCCCGAAGTCATCCACAGCGTGGAAAATGCCTATATGCACAAGGGCGGCATTGCCATCCTGAAAGGCAACCTGGCCCCGGATGGCGCCGTCATCAAGGAAAGCGCCGTCGATCCGGATCTTCTGACCTATGAAGGCACGGCCAAGTGCTACGATTCCGAGGAAGAAGCCATCAAGGCCATCACGGGCGGCGAGATCAAAGAAGGCAATGTCGTCGTCATCCGCTACGAAGGCCCCAAGGGCGGCCCGGGCATGCGTGAAATGCTGAACCCGACCGCAGTCATCACCGGCATGGGCCTCAAAGTCGCCCTGCTGACGGACGGCCGCTTCTCCGGTGCCAGCCGCGGCGCCTGCGTAGGCCACATCTCCCCGGAAGCCATGGAAGGCGGCCCGATCGGCCTGATTGAAGACGGCGACCGCATCCTCGTCGACGTCCCCAACCGCAAGCTCGAGCTCCTCGTCGATGACGCCGAGCTGGCCCGCAGAAAAGCTGCCTGGAAGCAGCCTGAACCGAAAGTCAAGACGGGATACCTGTCCCGTTATGCACGGCTCGTCACCTCTGCCAATACAGGTGCCGTGCTGAAATAACCACCATTAGGAAGGAAGTTCGATATCCATGAAAAAGCTGTGCGCTCTGATCGGCAAATATTTCGGCGTGCTCGCCGTGATATTCCTCGTCCTGGGGTTCGTTTCCCCGGAAAGTTTTCGCTGGGTCCTCGGCAAGGCGGGCGGGATTTCCGTCCTCTCCCTGCTCCTCGGGATCGTCATGTTCGGCATGGGGACGACGCTGTCCCTGCATGATTTCGTGCTCGTGCTGAAGCGCCCCAAGGATGTGTTCCTGGGTGCGGTGGCTCAGTTCTTCATCATGCCGTTTCTGGCCTACGTGCTGGCAACCGTTTTCCAGCTCTCTCCGGCCCTGACAGTCGGCGTCGTGCTCGTGGGGACCTGCCCGGGCGGCACCTCCTCCAACGTCATTACGTACATGAGCAAAGGCGACCTGGCCCTTTCCGTCACCATGACGAGTGTTTCCACAGTCCTTTCCCCGATCCTGACCCCGGCCATCACGTATCTCCTCATTGGCCAGCGCATCAGCTTTGATCCCGTAGGCATGTTCATCAGCATCGTGCAGATCGTGATCCTGCCGATCTGCCTCGGCGTCGCCCTGCGGACCTTCCTGCCCAAACTGGCTGCCGTAGCCACGGACTATACGCCCGCCGTATCGGCCCTGGCGATCTCTCTGATCATCGCCGGCGTCATCGGCGGCAGCAAAGCAGCCATCCTGGCAAACGTAGGGATCATCTTCCTCGTTGTCATCCTGCACAACTGCCTGGGCTATGCCCTTGGTTTTGCCGTCGCTCACTTCGTCGGCATGCCCTGGAAGAAAGCAGTTGCCCTCTCCATTGAAGTCGGCATGCAGAATTCCGGCCTCGCTGTAGGGCTTGCCAAGGCACACTTTGCCTCCATGCCCACGGCCACCGTGCCTGGCGCCATCTTCTCCGCCTGGCACAATATCTCCGGTGCCCTGCTGGCCTGGCTGTATCAGAACTACCTGAACCCCCGCTTCGATCCTGATTATGGCAAAGACCAGGAAGAAGCCGCAGAAGGCCAGCTGCATACGGCAAACTGAACAGTTGATCCGGCAAAACGTCCTGCCCCCGGGCAGGGCGTTTTTTTCGGGAAAAAAACAGGCGATTCGCAATCCGCAAACCGCAGGCCGCAAATCGCTGACCGCAGCTGGCGGCTGGCGGCTGGCGGCTGGCCAATGCCGGCTGCTGGCCCCGCCCGACCCGCGAACTGCGACCCGCGGCCGGCGGCTAACGGCTGGCGGCTGAAGGCCACCCGCCCCACCGCTCTTTTCCCCCCCCCAAAAAAAAATCCGACCGGCCGACTTACCCATCGGCCGATCAGATTCCAATCTCTGCTGTGCGGTTTCCCGCATGCAGCTTTCTGCTCGAAAAA
>OMYF01000019.1 GCA_900315205.1 uncultured Acidaminococcus sp. | reverse complement strand
CTTTTCTAGACATTTACCCTATAGTTTGTTAAAATATTACGGTATGATTCCATATCAAGATAATACTGGCTCTGAACCAGCAAGAATTGGGAGGCTAACAATGAAGATTTTTGTTGTAAACTGTGGCAGTTCTTCCATTAAGTATCAGCTGATCAACATGGAAGACGAATCCGTCATTGCCAAGGGTCTCGTCGAAAGAATCGGGATCGAAGGCTCCTGCCTGACGCACAGACCTGCCGGCAAGGACAAGGTTGTGCTGCCGAGCGTCATTCCTGACCATGTGGACGGGATCAAGAAGGTCCTGGCTGCCCTGGTTGACCCGAACTACGGCGTCATCAAGTCGATGGACGAAATCGATGCAGTCGGCCACAGAGTCGTACATGGCGGGGAAATCTTCGATAAATCCGTACTCATCACGGAAGAAGTCCTGAAGAAGATCGAAGGCCTGAGCGATATGGCTCCGCTGCATCAGCCGCCCAATGTTGCCGGGATCAGAGCCTGCCAGAAACTGATGCCGAACACTCCGCAGGTCGGCGTTTTCGACACGGCTTTCCATCAGACCATGCCTCCTGTGGCTTATATGTTCGGTGTGAAATATGACGAATACAAGAAGTACGGCATCCGCAAATACGGGTTCCACGGCACTTCCCACCGCTATGTTTCCGAATATGCTGCCAAGCTCCTCGGCAAACCGGTGGAAGAGAGCCGCATCATCACCTGCCACCTCGGCAACGGTTCCTCCATCACGGCTGTCAAGGGCGGCAAATCCGTGGATACGTCCATGGGCTTCACTCCGCTGGACGGCGTCCTGATGGGTACCCGCTGCGGTTCCATCGATCCGGCTATCGTGCCGATCCTGATGCAGAAGCTGAACCTTGACGCTGCCGGCATGGACAAGTACATGAACAAGGAATGCGGCGTCCTCGGCATCTCCGGCGTTTCCAGTGACTTCCGTGATCTGGAATCCGCTGCCGCTGAAGGCAACAAGCGTGCTCAGCTGGCTCTTGACATGTTCTGCTATCAGGTAAAACGCTATATCGGTGCCTATGCAGCTGCCATGGGCGGTGTCGATGCCATCGTCTTCACGGCCGGCGTCGGCGAAAACGATATCGGGACCCGTGCCAAGGTCTGCTCCGGTCTGGAATTCTTGGGAGTGGAACTGGATCCGGAACGCAACAACGTCCGCGGCAAAGTCACGGAAATCAGCAAGGCTGATTCCAAGGTCAAGGTTTACCTGATCCCGACGAATGAGGAACTTGTCATTGCCCGCGATACCAACATGCTCTGCGGCAAATAAGAGGTTCCTCCTGACTGCTTGACAAAGAGCATGCACGCCGTTATAATATAACGGTTGATATTATTATGATTAAGATCAATGTAGCAGAAATCAAGAAACAACTTAGCGGGTCACTATCCTGTCATTACGACCTGGAAGGACGCGACCTGGACCTGACGGAAGATGACGTCGAGCTGGCCGGACCGGTGTCCGCCGACTTCACTGTCACCAACGGCGGGGACATGATCCTGCTCGAAGGAAGCCTCGGCTTCAGGGTGAAGACCCAGTGCGCACGGTGCCTGAAAGGCATTGTGCTGGACCTGACGGCGGATCTGGATGAGCGGTATTATCCGGAAGGGGCGGAAGGCCTTGATGAGGATGCTCTGACCTATAAGTTCGATGTGGTTGATGTTACGGATGCTTTGAGGGAGTCCCTTCTGCTTTCTGTTCCTGCGCGTGCTTTGTGCAAACCGGACTGTAAGGGTATCTGCCCGGTCTGTGGAGCGAACAGAAACGTGACGCCGTGTCAGTGTGAAACGAGATCCATCGATCCTAGATTACAGGCTCTCGAGGCATTGTTGAAGAAATAGGTTGAGTTTAGGAGGTGTACAACAATGGCAGTACCAAAGAGAAAGATGTCTAAAGCTCGCCGCGATTCCCGTCGCGCTAATTGGAAACTGACTGCTCCTGGCTTGGTTGAATGTCCGCAATGCCACGAGCTGATGCGTCCTCATCATGTGTGCCCTGAATGCGGCTACTACGACGGCAAGGAAGTCGTCAAGACGGAAGAAGAATAATCTTGTGTCTGGAAGGAGCTGTGACGAAATGAGCAGTCATTTCGCCGCAGCTCCTTTTTGTATATTGGATCCATCCTCCGGATTTTGCGGCCCGACCGGGGGAGCAGGGCTGGAGAACCATCCACTGTGCGTCCGGGCGGCGTCCCGGAAACAGCGGCTCACCTGATCCTGCCATGGCCCTGCCCCTTCTTCCGCTCTGTTTTTTCTCTGTCTCCTTCCGTCCGGGCCTTGAAGGAAGCCCCCGGAATTGCGTATAATGATGGGACGGACAGAAAACTGGAACGGATCCGGCATCGCTGCGTGACGGCAGTTTTTCCGGATGCGGAATTCCATATATCACAGGAAAGGGGGCGGGGAATATGCTGCCTGCTGCTGTCTGGCAGGGAATCCTGATTCCCTTTGCCGGTACTTCACTGGGTGCAGCCTGCGTCTATTTCATGAAAGACCGGCTGGATTACAATGTACAAAGGACACTGACGGGATTTGCCGCCGGTGTCATGGTCGCGGCATCCATCTGGAGCCTGCTCATTCCGTCCATCGAAGAAAGTGCGGGCCTCGGGAAATTTTCGTTTCTGCCGGCTGTCGTTGGTTTTTGGGCGGGGATCCTTTTCCTGCTTCTCCTGGATACGGTCATTCCTCATCTCCATCCGGACACGGACAGGCCCGAAGGATTCCACAGCCATCTGGCCCGGACGACGATGCGGCTGCTGGCTGTCGTGCTCCATAATATTCCTGAAGGAATGGCTGTCGGTATGATCTATGCGGGCTTTTTGACCGATCCGGAAGAAATTTCCCTTGGCAACGGCATCGCCCTGTCCCTGGGGATTGCCATCCAGAACTTTCCGGAAGGTGCCATCGTGTCCCTGCCGCTCCGGGCAAACGGCATGAACCGGCACAGAGCTTTCGGCGGCGGGGTCCTGTCCGGCGCCGTGGAACCGGTTGCTTCCCTGCTGACCATCATGGCGGCGGGGATCATCGGACACCTGCTCCCGTATTTTCTCAGCTTTGCCGCGGGTGCCATGCTGTACGTGGTCGTAGAGGAAATGATCCCGGAAATGGCCGAAGGGGAACATTCCAATCTCGGCGTCCTTGCCTTCTCCTTTGGTTTTACGCTGATGATGACACTCGATGTGGCTCTTGGCTGACAGCGGACCGGCTTTGTCAGACCGTGAGGCATGCCGTCACGGCAGCCGGGATCCTGTAAATTATATGTGAAAACAAGGAGCGTGAGTTGCTTTTTGACTCATATCACTTTATAATAAAGTTTAGTATTAGGACTAGGTACTAAAAGTAGGTGATGAAATGGGTTCTGCTGCAAATAAAAAGCTCCGTCAAACCAAACTGCAGTCACTGCTCGCAAAGAATCCTTTTCTGACCGACGAAAATCTGGCTGAACAGTTTGAGGTGAGCATCCAGACCATCCGGCTGGACCGGCTGGCACTGGGCATCCCGGAACTGCGCGAGCGGACCCGCTTTATGGCGGAAAATGCCCAGAAAAAACTCCAGTCCATTACGAGCGCTGATATCGTGGGCGAACTGATCGATCTGGAAATGGGGGCAAGCGGCATTTCCATGCTGACTGTCACGCGGGAGATGATCCTGCAGAAAACGGGTGTCTGCCGGGAGCAGTATCTGTTTGCCCAGGCGAATTCCCTGGCACTTGCCATCATCGATGCGCCGTCCATCCAGAGCAGCGTGGCCAATGTCAAATACAAGATCCCCGTTTACGCCGGTTCCGTGGTGGTGGCCCGGGCCGAAGTGAAACGGAAACAGGATAATAAATATACAATTTGGGTGAAGATAAGAAATAACCGTAAGGAGGTTTTTCGCGCGAAGTTTCTTATTGCGTCCCTGCCTGAAGAGAGGGGTCAGGAAGATGAAAATCGCAGTTGATGTGATGGGGACCGATTATGGTCCCGCAGAAATCATTAAAGGAGTCCTGGAAGCAGTCGATGAATATGGTTGTGAGGTCGTCCTTGTGGGGGACCAGAACATCATTCGGGAAGCCCTGGTACGGGAGCATCAGGAGAACAATCCAAAGGTTTCCATCCATCATGCCAGCCAGGTCATCGAAATGAAGGAACATCCCGGCATCAGCATCAGAAAGAAAAGAGATGCCTCCATTGTAGTAGCGACACAGCTGCTGCATGCCAAAGAGTGCGATGCCCTCGTTTCGTCCGGCAGCACGGGAGCGGCGGTGGCTGCGGCCCTGTTCGGCCTCGGGCGGATCAAGGGAATCGAACGGCCTGCCATTGCAACGGTCATCCCGAGCATCACCGGCGCGACGGTGCTCCTGGATTCCGGTGCCAAGGTGGATACGAAACCGGAACAGCTCGTCCAGAGCGCAATCATGGGCTCCATCTATGCGGAACTCCAGCTTGGGATAGACAACCCGCGCGTGGGCCTGCTGAATATCGGGGAAGAGGAGACAAAGGGCAATGAACAGACCCTGGCCACGTATCCTCTGCTCAAACAGGCCAAACATATCAATTTCATCGGCAACGTGGAAGGACGCGATATCAATAAGGGAACCGTGGATGTCGTCGTCTGTGACGGTTTTACGGGAAATGTCGTACTAAAGACCATGGAAGGCCTTGGCCTTGCCATTGTCGATATATTCAAGGCCACCATCCTGTCGAGCGGCCTGCTGGCGAAACTGGGGGCCCTTCTCATGAAGCCCGCCCTGGAGAAGATGAAACAGAAGATGGATGCCTCTGAATACGGCGGTGCTCTGCTGCTGGGCGTCCGTGCCCCGTTCATCATCTGCCATGGCAGTTCCAAGGCCAAGGCGATCAAGAATGCCGTCCGTGTGGCCATGGAACTTACGGAGAAGGATGTCGTCGGTCGTATCCGAGACGTAATTTTGTATGAAGAAAGTGGTGAATCAGACGAATGACCTCGTCCGCTGTTGGTTTTCTTGGTATGGGATATTATGTCCCGGAAAAAGTTCTTACGAATTTTGATTTGGAAAAAATGATGGATACGAGTGATGAGTGGATCGTCACCCGTACGGGCATCCGGCAGCGGCATATCGCCGCCCCCGATCAGGCCACTTCCGATCTGGCTCTGATTGCAGCGAAGCGTGCCCTGGAAGACGCAGGACTCACGGCGGAGGACATCGATCTCATCGTTGTCGCCACGGAATCGCCGGACATGAAATTTCCGTCCGTCGCCTGCATCCTGCAGGACAAACTGGGTGCCTCCCACGCGGCTGCATTCGACCTTGCCGCGGGCTGCTCCGGGTTCATCTACGGCTGCGGGATCGCCAGCCAGACCATTGCTTCGGGTCTCTACCGCCACGTCCTCGTCGTCGGTGCCGAGACGCTTTCCCGGATCCTCAACTGGCATGACCGCAGTACGTGCATCATTTTCGGCGACGGAGCCGGTGCCGCTGTGCTCGGCCCGGTGGAGCCGGGATACGGCATCCTCGCCGTGGATCTCGGTGCCAAAGGCGCCGGCGGTCCTTTCCTGACCCTGCCGGCGGGCGGTTCCCGGCTGCCGGCTTCCCATGAGACTGTGGATGCCGGAGACCATTACCTGCACATGAACGGGTCGGAAGTCTTTAAATTTGCTGTCAAGGTCGTCGGCACGAGTACCCTCAAGGTCCTCAAAAAGGCAGGCCTCGGCAAGGCAGATATCGATCTGCTCGTGCCGCACCAGGCCAATATGCGGATCATCGCGTCCGCTGCGAAACGTCTGAATCTGCCCATGGAAAAGATCATGGTGAACCTGGACAAATATGCCAACACGTCCGCAGCCTCGGTCCCCATCGCCCTCTGTGAGGCCCGGGATCAGGGCCGTGTCCATAAAAACGACCGCATCGTCATGGTCGGCTTCGGTGCCGGTCTGACGTACGGTTCCCTGGTTGTCAAATGGCAAAGAGATGAGGAGGCCAAACATGAGTAAAATCGCTTTTATGTTCCCCGGTCAGGGAGCACAGAAAGTAGGCATGCTGAAAGAACTGTATGACGGTTATGCGGCCGTCAGGAACGTCTTCAAGGAAGCGGATGAGGCTCTGGGCTTTTCGATGACGGACCTCATTTTCAAGGGTCCTGAAGATCAGCTCCGCCTGACTTACAACACCCAGCCCGCGATCCTGACCTGCAGCGTGGCAGCACTCCGC
Source organism: uncultured Acidaminococcus sp. (assembly GCA_900315205.1). GTDB lineage: Bacteria > Bacillota > Negativicutes > Acidaminococcales > Acidaminococcaceae > Acidaminococcus. The sequence continues at coordinate 30,858 of OMYF01000019.1, read as the reverse complement.
GTCCTGGAAGAAAACGGCGTGCATTTTGATGTGGCTGCCGGCCACAGCCTGGGCGAATATTCCGCACTGGTGGCAGCCGGTGCCATGAACTTTGCCGACGCGGTCCGCACGGTCCGTCAGAGAGGCCGCTTCATGCAGGAAGCCGTCCCGGTCGGTCAGGGCGCCATGGCGGCCATCATTGCCCTTGATACCGAGAAGATCAGGGCCATCTGTGCCGATGTCGCCAAAGCGACGGGTGAATGCGTACAGGCAGTCAACTTCAACTGCCCGGGCCAGGTCGTCATCGCCGGCCATGCCGGCGCTGTCCAGAAGGCTGCTGATGCCATGAAGGAAGCCGGAGCCAAGCGCGCGATCATGCTCGCTGTCAGCGCACCATTCCACAGCACTCTGATGCAGCCCGCCGCCGACCGTCTGGCCGAGGTCCTCGACAAGATTACCATCAGCGATGCGCGGGTCCCCGTCTATGCCAATGTGACGGCCAGACCGGAAACGAACGGCGATGAGATCCGCAGGAGCCTCGTCAAGCAGGCTGCCAGCCCAGTGCTCTGGGAAGATACGGTCCGCAACATGCTTGCTGACGGCGTGGACACGTTCGTCGAGGTCGGACCCGGAAAGACTCTGTGCGGTTTCATCCGCAAAGTCGACCGCAAGGCCACGGCTCTCAATGTGGAAGATAACGACAGTTTGCAAAAATCTCTTGCTAAATTGAAGGAGGTTGGATAAAATGACTTTGATTGGCAAAGTAGCGCTTGTTACGGGCGCTTCCCGCGGCATCGGCCGTGCCATCGCCCTGAAGCTCGCCGGACAGGGTGCCGATATTGCTGTGAATTACGCCGGCAATACGGCCGCTGCTGAAAAAGTGGCGGAAGAGATCCGTGCCCTGGGACGCAGGGTCATGCTCTGCCAGTGCAGCGTGGCCGATGCGGCAGCCTGCCAGGATATGGTCAAGGCTGTCGTCAAGGAAATGGGCCGGCTCGATATCCTGGTCAACAATGCGGGCATCACCCGCGACGGCCTGCTCATGCGCATGAAGGAAGAAGACTGGGATGCCGTGCTGACGACCAACCTGAAGGGCGTGTTCAACTGCACGAAAGCCGTCCTGCGGACCATGATGAAGCAGAAGAGCGGCCGGATCGTCAATATGGCTTCTGTCGTCGGCGAGATGGGCAATGCCGGCCAGGCCAACTACGCAGCCGCCAAAGCCGGTGTCATCGGCTTTACGAAAGCGACGGCCAAGGAAGTCGCTTCCCGGGGCATCACGGTGAATGCTGTGGCTCCCGGATTCATTGCGACAGATATGACGAAAGTCCTGGACGAAACCGTCCAGAACCAGATGCTGACGGCCATCCCTCTGGGACGGCAGGGCCAGCCTGAAGATGTTGCCAATGCAGTTTCTTTTCTTGCTTCGGAAGAAGCTGCTTATATAACCGGCCAGGTTTTAAATGTGGACGGTGGCATGGTAATGTAGTATGATTAATGGATGGAGATTGAAGGGAGGTGAATGGAATGAGCGAACAGAGCACTTTTGAAAAAGTAAAGGCGATTACTGTTGATCAGCTGAGCGTCGATCCTGATGACGTAAAGATGGACTCTACTTTTATCGATGACTTGGGAGCTGATTCCCTGGACATTGTGGAGCTGATCATGGCATTTGAAGAGGAGTTCAACACTGAAATCCCCGATGATGTTGCTGAAAAGATCCGTACCGTAAGAGATGCAGTAGAACTGTTGGATAAGGTTGAAAAATAAGCTGCAGCAGTGCCAGGGGTACGATGCTCCATTGGAGTGACCCTGGATGCGCGCGGATGTGCTGTTCCTGCCGGTGGTGAAACTCCGGCAGGGACAGTGCGGAAACGCGGCCAGTGCTGCTGGATGGATCATCGCATTCCTGGATTCGGAAGGTCCCTGCGGGGACTTTCCGAACTTTATCCATGATCTTTTTTCATCCTGAAATGGGGGAGTTTTCTTGAAATTGCCAGAGCTTAAGATTGGTGATAAAGTTGCCACGGTACCTATTGTACAAGGTGGTATGGCAATCCGCCTGTCGACGGCAAAGCTTGCGGCTTCGGTAGCCAATGAAGGCGGTGTGGGCCTGATTGCGGCTTCTGGTCTGCCGTTTGACCAACTGCGCAAAGAAATCCGCCTTGCCAGGAAACTGTCCAATGGCAAGGGAATGATTGGTATCAACGCCATGGTGGCGGCCCGTGAGTTCAAAGGACTCATTACGACCGCAGCTGAGGAAAAAATCGATCTGATTGTTGCCGGCGCGGGTTTTTCCCGGGATATGTTCTCTGTCGGCAAGGAATACGGGGTGCCGATCGTCCCGATTGTTTCTTATGCTAAATTAGCGAAAATTGCAGAACGTCTGGGTGCTTCTGCCGTAGTGGTGGAAGGTACGGAGGCCGGCGGCCACCTGGGGACTCAGCGTTCGATTAAAGATATCCTGCCGGAAATCCTGTCCGTCGTGAAGATCCCTGTCATCGCTGCCGGCGGTGCCATTACCGGCCGGGATGTGGCGGATCTCCTGCATATGGGGGCCAGTGGCGTCCAGATGGGCAGCCGCTTTGCCGCCAGTGAAGAATCCAACGGTGCACCGGCACTGAAGGAATTTTATTTGAAAATGACCAAGGATGACGTGGTTCAGATAGATAGTCCGGTTGGCTTCAAGGGAAGAGCGGTCCTGAGCCCCTTCTCCAAGGCCGTTTTGGAAGGACGCGCACCGAAACCGGTGGTCTGCGACCGCTGCCTGAAACATTGTTCCCGGAGCTTTTGCATTATCCGGGCCCTGACGCGGGCCCAGCAGGGGGACCTGGAAACAGGCCTGATCTTCACCGGTGCCAATATGTGGAAGATCAAGGAAATCCTTCCTGTGCATGAAATTTTCAAGAGACTGAAGGCAGAATTAAGTCAATCTTTATAAGAGGTGGTCCTTTTGAAGCGAAGAGTCGTTGTAACAGGTGTAAGCGCCATCACCCCGATCGGAATCGGCAAGGAAGAATTCTGGAACAACCTGATTGCCGGCAAGTCCGGCGTGGGCCGCATTACACGTTTTGATCCGTCCCGGACGGATGTGAAAATCGCCGGCGAAGTCAAAGGTTTTGATTTTGCCAAATATGGAGACCGCAAGGAAGGGAAACGGATGGACCGGGTGACCCAGTTCGCCGTGGCCTGCGGCAGTATGGCTTTCCAGGATTCGGGCCTGAAGCTGGAAGAGGAAGACCCAAAACGGATCGGTGTCTGTGTGGGATCCGGTATCGGCGGCATGGAGACTTTCATGGAAGCCTGCAGCAAACTGAATGACAAGGGACCCGGCCGGATCAGCCCGTTCTTTATCCCGATGGAAATCCCGAATATGCCCGCTGCCCAGATCGCCATCACCCTGGGCGTGAAGGGCCCGAACACTGCCATCGTGACAGCCTGCGCTACAGGTTCCAACTGCATCGGCGATGCCCTGCGCACCATCCAGTACGGTGACGCTGACATCATGCTGGCCGGCGGTGCCGAGGCGGCTGTGACGGAGCTGGCCATTGCGGGATTCGAGAACATGAAGGCTCTGTCCCGGGAAAATGAGCATCCGGAAAAAGCTTCCTGCCCGTTCGACAAGAAGAGAAACGGATTCGTCCTGGGTGAAGGCGCCGGTATCGTCGTCCTGGAAGAACTGGAACACGCCAAAAAGAGAGGCGCCCATATCTACGCAGAACTGATCGGCTATGGCTTCAATTCGGATGCCTATCACATCACGGCTCCGGATCCCAGCGGTGAGATGCCGGCGGAATGCATGCTCGCAGCGATCCGCGACGGCGGGATCACGCCCGATGATGTGAGCTATGTCAACGCCCATGGTACGTCCACTCATCGCAATGATCTGAACGAGACCCTGGCCTGCAAGAAAATCTTTGGCGACCGTGCCAAGGATGTGCCCATCAGCTCTAACAAGTCCATGACGGGCCATCTGCTTGGTGCCGCCGGCGGCATGGAAGCGGTGGCTTCCGTCCTGACCATCGAAAACGGCATCATTCCTCCGACCATCAACTACGAAGATGTGGATGAGGAAGAAGGACTCGATCTGGACTATGTGCCGAATGTAGCCCGCAAGGCCGATGTGGATGTCGTCCTTTCCAACAACTTTGGATTTGGCGGCCATAATGCCTGCATCTGCTTCCGCAAGTACAAAGGCTGAGGCGCGTTTGCATGGATAAGTTTCGTGAAAAAGCCCTGACGCAGTTCTGCGCAGGGCTTCATATTGTAATGGATGATCTTTCGCTGATGGATACGGCCCTTACGCATTCTTCCTATGCCTATGAAGTCACAAAGGGCACGCGGCCGGAATTCAATCAGCGTCTCGAATTCCTCGGGGATTCCGTGCTCAGCCTTGTCGTCAGCACCTATCTCTATCAGCACTATACGGCAATGGATGAAGGACAGCTCTCCAAATTCCGTGCCTTCCTTGTCTGTGAAGAGACGCTTGCGGAGCTGGCTCAGGAGATGCATCTCGGCAGTCTCCTGCTTTTGGGCAAGGGAGAGCATCACCTGGACGGGGAAAAGAATCCGTCGATCCTGGCGGATGCCTTTGAATCCGTCATCGGTGCCTATTATCTCGATCAGGGATACGGCAAAGCGGCGGCGCTCCTGGCGGAGCTGCTGCTTGCAAAGATCCCAATCCTTACGGCGGACGGGATCGACCGCGATTACAAGACCCGTTTCCAGGAGGCTGCTCAGAAAGACGGCCCCGTGGATATCGAGTACAGACTGGCGGAGGCACAGGGCCCTTCCCATGACCGGACATTTGTCATGAAAGTGTTCGTGAACAATGTGGAATTCGGTACCGGCAGCGGGCGCACGAAAAAAGCGGCGGAGCAGTCTGCCGCCAGGGTAGCCCTGAAAAAGTTCAGCGGGCGCTGAATTTCCGCCGGGATCTTTTGTAATGAGCCCGGATGGGGCTGTTTTCAAATGGTATGTGAGGGAACTGCTGCAACTGCCGGCGGTTCCCTGTTTCTTTACAGGAGGGATTGCTGTGCCGAAACAGGACGGATGCCGGAAGGCGGTCATCCCTGTCTTTATTTCCTTTGCCGGCTGCCCGCACCGCTGTATATTCTGCAACCAGCGGGTCATCAACGGGGAAAGCGAAAACAGCCTCAGGGCAGCGGAGGAACAGATCGCCCGGGCCGAGGCCTGGGTCCTGCCCGGTGCGGCAAATGAACTGGCTTTTTATGGAGGCTCCTTTACGGCACTGCCCCTGGACCGGCAGCGGGCCCTTCTCAGCCTGGCGGAAGGCCGGCGCCGGAAAGGCCTTTTTGGCAGGATACGTCTGTCCACACGGCCCGATGCCATTACGTCGGAAATCCTGGAGCAGCTGCAGGAATTTGGCGTGGAAACGGTCGAACTGGGGGTCCAGTCCCTGGATGACCGCGTCCTTGCCCTTGCGGAACGGGGGCATACGGCAGCGGATGTGGAGCGGGCTGCCTCTCTGCTGCGCCGGTACGGGTTCCGTATCGGTTTTCAGCTGATGGTCGGGCTTCCCGGTGAGACGGAGGACAGCCTCAGGCTTACGAGGGACCGTGTGCTTTCCCTTGCGCCCGACCTGTGCCGCATCTATCCGCTCCTCGTCCTTTCGGGCACGAAGCTTGCGCAGCTCTGGGAAGCGGGCGCGTATGCTCCGCTCAGCCTTGAGCAGGCAGTGTCCCGGACAGCTTATTTCCATCAGGCTTTCACGGCAGCAGGGATCCGCGTCATCCGCATGGGACTGCAGCCGGACCGTGACCTCTGCGCTCCCGGCCACATCCTTGCCGGACCGTTCCATCCCGCTTTTGGTGAACTCGTCCTGTCCCATGAATACAGGACCCGTATCGAATCCCTTATTGAAGCACAGCCGCCGGGGAATTATAATATGATTATTACCTGTCCGGACAGGCTTGCTTCCGTCCTGCGCGGCCAGCATCGCTGCAACGTGGAGGCCTGGGAGGCGGGCGGCCGCATCCGTGTGGTTTTCCGGCAGGGAGAAAAGGTAGGAGTTGATTTTCATGACCGCTAAGTTATACGAAAATGATTCCATGCTGAAGTCCTGTGAGGCGACGGTCCTCGACTGCCGCAGGAAGGATGATCATTATGAGGTCCTGCTGGACCGGACCGTCATTTTCCCTGAAGGGGGAGGGCAGCTTTCTGACCGGGGCCTGCTGGACAGCGAACCTGTTTTCTATGCTTCCGAAGAGGGCGAAAACGTATGGCACTGGACAAAAGAGCCGCTGGAAACAGGCCGGAAGGTCACAGTGACGCTCGACTGGGATGTACGGCTGGACCGGATGCAGCAGCACTGCGGCGAACACATGCTGTCCTATGCCTTCTGGAAATCCTGCGGGGCCAATAATGTCGGCTTCCATATGAATGAAGAGAGTGTCTTCATCGATCTTGACAAGGAAGTTTCGGAAGATGAAGTCAAAAAAGCGGAACTGCTGACGAACCGGGCCATCTGGGAGAATGATCCCATCACGGTCCATTATGTGCAGCATACGGAACTGGGACGGTTCAACCTCCGGAAAAAGAACGAAAAGCTGCGCGGAACGGTCCGTCTCGTCGCGGTCGAAAACGGCGACACCTGCACCTGCTGCGGGACCCACCCGCCTTTTACGGGAATGGTGGGCTGCGTGAAAGTCCTGCGTTTTGTCCGGCATAAAGGCGGCAGCCGGATCGAATTCTTATGCGGGCGCCGTGCCGTGGAAGAGATGTACCGGCGGAATCTCATCCTCGAAAAGACGAGCAACGTCCTTTCCGTCAAGACCGGAGAAGTCCTGGACGCCGTGAACAAACTGCATCAGGAAGTGCTTGATCTCCATGCTGCCCTGCGGGAACAGCGGCAGAAGCTATTCCGGCACGAACTGCCGGGGATCCTTTCGGCCGCGCCCGTGCTGGCAGGCGGCACGAAATTCATCTGGATCGCAGCGGAAGGCACACCGGCCGACGGCAAGAGCATCATGAAGCTCGTCTCCGGGCAGGACCATGTCTTTGCAGCGGTCCTCGTGCACAGCGGTGCAAAAGTCATGTACCAGTTCGCCTCGACAGCGGGTGCGGCTGTGAATTGCCGTGAAGTCTGCCAGCTGGCGAATACGGCCTTTGCGGGCCGGGGCGGCGGCAGTCCTGCATCCGCCCAGGGCGGCGGCACGGCAGGTGACGACTGGAAAGAAAAAGCGGAGGCGCTGCGGCAGCAGGTCCTCGCAGGGCCGGCAAAAGGCTGAAGCTGCCGGGACGGCGGCTCCGGAAAGACGGGACGGCATTTTAGAACTGCAGATTTGTACTGTTCTGTACAAAAAGAAGGCGGATCCCACTTGAACGGGATCTGCCTTTTGTGTTATAATTTCAAACGGCTGTGAACTGCAGCTCATCATAATTCTCACGCAGCGTTTGACGTCACTGTCCTTTCATAGGGAAATCGGAAAATAGCTGCGGCGGTAAAACAGGAGGAAGTATTATGGCAATCGTATCAATGAAACAACTTTTAGAAGCCGGTGTGCATTTCGGCCATCAGACCAGACGCTGGAACCCCAAGATGGCTCCCTACATCTTCACGGAACGCAATGGGATCTATATCATCGATCTGCAGAAGACCGTGAAGAAAGTGGAAGAATGCTATGCATTCCTGCGTGAACTGGCTGCTCAGGGCGGCAAGGTCCTGTTCGTCGGCACCAAGAAGCAGGCTCAGAGTGCAATCAAGGAAGAAGCGGAAAGAGCCGGCATGTTCTATGTCAACGAAAGATGGCTCGGCGGCATGCTGACCAACTTCAAGACCATCCAGACCCGTATCAAACGCCTGCATGACCTCGAAAAGATGGAAGAAGAAGGCACCTTTGATGTTCTGCCCAAGAAAGAAGTCATCGTGCTCCGTCATGAAATGGCCAAACTGGAAAAATATCTCGGCGGCATCAAGGAAATGAAGAAACTGCCGGATGCAATCTTTGTCATTGATCCGCGCAAAGAACACAATGCCATCATGGAAGCCCGCAAGCTCCATATCCCTGTGGTTGCCACTGTGGATACGAACTGCGATCCTGATGAAATCGATTATCTGATGCCTGCCAACGATGACGCGATCCGTGCGGTCCGTCTGCTGACCAGCAAGATGGCCGATGCCATCCTCGAAGGCAAGGCCGCTGCTGTCGATGAAGAAGAAGCAGCTGCTGCAGAAGAAGCAGAAGCTGAAAAGACGGAAGAAGCTGCTGAATAATCTTCTGTCATATGGGTATGGAACCACAGGGCCCTCCCACAGGCAGTGGTTCCGCAACTAAGTCGCTGAGGAGGAATTACGATGCAAATCACTGCAAGTCTCGTAAAAGAACTGCGTGCCCGTACCGGTGCCGGCATGATGGACTGCAAAAAGGCCCTGAGTGCAACGGACGGAGACATGGATAAAGCTATCGATTACCTGAGAGAGAAGGGCCTGTCCAAGGCTGCCAAGAAGGCAAGCCGTGTAGCGGCCGAAGGTATCGTGGAATGCTATGTCGATGAAGCCAACAAAGTGGCTGCCCTCGTGGAAGTCAACTGCGAAACCGACTTCGTCGCCAATACCGATGAATACAAGAACCTGGTCGCTTCCATTGCCAGACATATCGCTGCCTGCAAGCCTGCCGACATGGATGCCCTGATGGCTCAGACCTTTACCGGTACTGACAAGACTGTGAAGGATGTCATTACCGAAGCTATCGCCAAGATCGGTGAAAAAGTGGATCTCCGCCGCTTCACGGTCTATGAATACGGCAATCATACCCTCGGCCATTATATCCACGGCGCCGGCAAAATCGGTGTCATGGTGGAACTGGAAGGCGGGGACGAAGAAGTTGCCAAGCATGTAGCCATGCAGATCGCAGCTGCTGCTCCGTCCTGGCTCGACCGCACCCAGGTGCCTCAGGATGTCCTGGATCACGAGAAGGAAGTCCTTTCTGAACAGGCCCGGAACGAAGGCAAGCCTGAAAAGATCATCGAAAAGATGGTCATCGGCCGTCTGCAGAAATTCTACAAGGAAAACTGCCTGGTCGATCAGGAATTCGTGATGGACAATGAAAAGACCATCAGCGGCCTGCTGAAGGAACACGGTGCCAAGGCACTGAGATTCGTCCGTTATCAGCTGGGCGAAGGCATCGAAAAGAAGAAGGAAGACTTCGCTGCTGAAGTCCAGAGCTTCATGAATAAATAATTTTTCCGGAACCGTATAAAAGGGAGCACTGTAAGGTGTTCCCTTATTTTTTGGGTAATGCCTGCTGATTTAGCCTTGCATGAACCAGTAAATTCTCATATAATGGCATTAGGTTATTTGTACGGGACAAAAAACCATGGGAGGGACAGTTTGATGTCGGCTAAAAGAAAATTCAAACGCGTAATTCTCAAACTTAGCGGTGAGGCCCTGGCTGGCGAGAAGGGCTATGGCATCGACCCGGCAACGGTGGACAATATTGCCGGACAGATCCAGGCAGTGCGGGAAAGCGGCCTTGATGTAGCGGTCGTCAATGGCGGCGGCAACATCTGGAGAGGGCTTTCCGGCAGTTCCAAGGGTATGGACAGAGCGACTGCCGATTATATGGGGATGCTGGCTACGGTCATCAATTCCCTGGCTCTGCAGGATGCACTGGAAAACCGCGGTGTACCCACCCGTGTACAGACGGCTATTGAAATGAGACAGATCGCGGAACCCTATATCCGGCGCCGGGCAGTACGGCATCTGCAGAAAGGCCGTGTGGTCATTTTTGCCGCCGGTACGGGGAATCCTTACTTTTCGACGGATACGACAGCTGCTCTGAGAGCTGCCGAGATCGAAGCCGATGCCATCCTGATGGCCAAAAAGGGTGTCGACGGGGTCTATGACAGCGATCCCAAGAAAAATCCCGATGCAAAGAAGTTCGACCATCTGGATTACATCGAAGTCATACAGAAGAATCTCGGAGTCATGGATTCCACAGCAATCAGTCTCTGCATGGACAACCATATCCCCATTGTCGTCTTCAACATCGACAAGTCCGGAAATATCATGAGGGCAGCTGCCGGAGAAGAAATCGGAACCCTGGTAGGAGGATTTTGATGGCTACAATCGAAGAACTGAAAGTAAAAAGTGAAGAGAAAATGACGAATGCGATCAAGGCACTCCGTTCGGAGCTTGCCTCCATCCGTACGGGCCGGGCGACGCCGTCCCTGCTGGACCGCATCAAAGTTGATTATTACGGGGCACCGACGCCGGTCAATCAGCTGGCCAATGTGACCGTTCCTGAACCGCGGCTCATCGTCATCCAGCCGTGGGATAAGAATCTGCTGAAACCCATCGAAAAAGCAATCATGACGAGTGATCTGGGCATCAACCCCAACAATGACGGTTCCGTCATCCGCCTGAATCTGCCCCTGCTCACGGAAGAGCGCCGTAAGGAACTTGCCAGGATGGTCGGCAAGAAAGGGGAAGCTTCCCGTGTGGAAATCCGGAATATCCGCCGCGATTTCAATGACGCTGTCAAAAAGGCACTGAAAGCGAAGGAAATCACTGAGGACGATGCCAAGGATGCAACGGATGTCAGCCAGAAACTGACGGACAAGTTCATGAAGCAGCTTGAAGAAGTCCTGGCGAAGAAAGAAAAGGAAGTCATGTCGGTCTGATGGGTACGGCCATGGCACCTGATCTGCTTGCACGGCCTCTTGCCAAAGCCCTTGCAATGGCGGAGAAAGCGGGCTGGCAGGTGGAAATCAGAAGAGCGGAACCTTTTTTCCGCCGTAAGGAGCTAGTCTGGTCCGACGACCGCGCTTATGTCCTTAAGCAGGTAGTCGAATCTGACCATAAATTATTACTATATGTCGGTTGTCGATTTTGAAAGGGGGTGTACTGTAAATGGCACATAAGATTGATCAAGATGCATGCATCGGCTGCGGTTCCTGCGCTGGTACCTGCCCGGTAGGTGCAATCTCTGAAGACAATGGCAAGTACAAAGTTGATGAAGCTACTTGCATCGACTGCGATGCTTGCTCCGGCGGTTGTCCGGTCGGCGCTATCAAAGCTGAGTAATCTCAGGCTTTCGGCGCAATGCGCAGCCCGCATCTGCAGGCTGCGCTCATTTTTTTACAGGGGAAACAGATGATGCTGAAGAAATTATTTGTGCGCAGCAAGAACTCGGAAGCTGATGGACCGGCAGTCTCACAGGTGATGGACTCCGGACTGGATGCTGCAAAGATTCCCCGGCATGTGGCCGTCATCATGGATGGCAATGGCCGCTGGGCCCAGAAGCAGGGAAAACCCAGGACCTTTGGCCATGCAGCAGGCGCCCGTGTCCTGCGGAATATCGTCAAATATGCTGATTCTCTCGGAATTGAAGCGCTTACAGCGTATGCGTTTTCAACGGAAAACTGGAAACGGCCTGTGACGGAGGTCCGTTTCATCATGAATCTGCTCATCGAGTACCTGACGAAGGAACTGGATGAGTTCAAAGAATATGACGTCCGCATGCGTTTCCTGGGCAGCCGGGAAGGACTGCCGCAGGCTGTCCTCGATAAGATGGACGAGGCTGTGGAGGAAACGCGTGACAATAAAGGAATCCGTCTTTCCATTGCAATCAACTACGGCGGTCAGGATGAGATCCTCCATGCCATGCGGGAAATCGCCGCACTGGTACAGGAGGGGAAGCTGACGCCGGATCAGATAACCAAAGGCGTGATCGAAGACCACCTGTACACGAAGGGCCTTCCGGCGCCCGATTTGCTCATCCGTACGGGCGGTGACCTGCGTGTCAGCAATTTCCTGCTGTGGCAGATCGCTTACTCGGAAATCTGGACCACACCGACATACTGGCCTGATTTTACGGAGGACCTCTTCCGGGAGGCCATTTTGAGCTATCAAAAAAGAGACCGCCGCTTCGGCGGTCTGACGAAGGGAAAGTAAAAAGTAATGGGACAAAGAATCCGTACAGCTGTCATTGCCGTTCCAATCGCCCTGCTCCTGATCAAGCTGGGCGGCCTGTGTTTTGCAGCAGGGGTCCTGCTCCTGGCCTGCGTGGCATGGCATGAATACCGCACCATGCTGCAGCAGACGGGTTATCCTCTTTACAGGATATTTGCCCTGCTTTCTGTCATCTGCCAGATTGCGGCGGCAGCGCTGGGAAAGCCGGCCTGGCTGACACCCATCGTCACCGTGTCCGCCCTGTGCATCCTGCTGGATGGGCTTTTCCATTATTCAAAGGGAAAATGGCCGGAAAACGCGGGACTTTCGTGTCTGGCCGTCCTGTATATCGGGCTGCCTTTTGCCCATTTCATTCTGCTCAGGGAACTGACGGGTCCGGTCCATCAGGTGCCGGTCTGGGGCAGCATGTCCCTCGGAGAGGCACTCCTCTGGACCGTCATGTTCGGGACCTGGGCGAGCGACACCTTTGCCTATTTCGGAGGGCGGGCCATGGGACACACGCCCCTGGCGCCGGCCGTCAGTCCGCATAAGACCCGTGAAGGTGCCGCTTGGGGGTTTGCGGGGTCCGTCGCTGTCGTCCTGCTGATGGGATCGGTGTGGCTCGGCTTTCCGCTGGGAGAAACCTTTCTCCTGAGCCTCATCGTGGGCATCTTTGCTCCTCTCGGCGATCTCGTCGAGTCCATCCTCAAGCGGAGCTGCGGCATCAAGGACTCGGGAAATTTTTTCCCGGGTCATGGCGGCGTCCTTGACCGCTGCGACAGCCTGATGTTTTCTGTGCCGCTTTCGTATTATTTCATTACGCTCGTCATGCTTTCATGACGGCAGGAGGGATTGTGCATGAAATCCATCGCCCTTTTGGGGTCGACCGGATCCATCGGGACCCAGACCCTTGATGTCATCAAACAGAATCCGGACCGTCTCCGGGTGGCAGCTCTCGCTGCACGCAGCAACGATGTGCTGATGGAAGAACAGATCCGTACGTTCAAACCGAAACTGGCTGCTCTTTCCGATCCTGAAGCAGCTCTGCGCCTGAAGAAACGCTATCACGGGCCGACGGAGATCCTTGCCGGTGAAGAAGGCATCATGGCAGCTGCGTCCTGTGCCGAGGCCGATACCGTCTTGGGCGCCATGGTCGGCTACGCCGGCCTGAAACCGACGCTTGCTGCCGTCAGGGCAGGGAAGGATCTGGCGCTTGCCAACAAGGAAACCCTTGTGGCTGCCGGGAGCCTCGTCCTGGATGCAGTCCGCAGGGCCGGCGTGAAGCTGACCCCTGTCGACAGCGAGCACAGTGCGATTTTCCAATGTCTCCAGGGCAGCCGTCACGGCGAGATGGCGCGTATCCTGCTAACCGCTTCAGGCGGCCCGTTCCGCGGCCGGAAGCGGGAGGAACTGGCACACGTCACGGTGGCGCAGTGCCTGCAGCATCCGACCTGGAGCATGGGGACGAAGGTGACGATCGATTCGTCGACCCTTGCGAACAAGGGACTGGAAGTCATCGAGGCACATTGGCTCTTTGCTGCCGGCTATGATCAGATCGTGCCCGTCGTCCATCCCCAGAGCATTGTCCACTCCCTCGTCGAGTATAAGGACGGTGCGGTCATGGCCCAGCTGGGAGCGCCCGATATGCGGCTGCCCATCCAGTATGCGCTGAGCTGGCCCGAACGCTGGGATTCGCATTTCCGAACGCTGGATCTCCTGTCGTGCGGACCGCTCACTTTTGAAGCACCGGATACGGATGTATTCCGCTGTCTTCCCCTTGCCATCGAGTGCGGACGCCGCGGCGGGACCCTGCCCTGTATCTTCAACGCGGCCAACGAAGTGGCTGTGGCGGCCTTTATCAAGGGCCGGCTGACCTTCCTCGGGATCGCGGACCTGATCGCCCGGACGCTTGACGCGATGACCCCGGCATTTGACCTGACGTACGAAACCATTGTAGAAACGGACCGCAAGGCGCGGGAAACAGCACAGCGCATTGCGGCCTCTATGGAGGAAGTATAAAGTGACTGCATTGCTGGCGGGCATCATCGTTTTCGGTGTGCTTATCTCCGTCCACGAACTTGGCCATTTCCTGATGGCCAAGGCCGTGGGAATGAAAGTGGAAGAATTTGCCATCGGCTTTGGCCCGCGTCTGTATCAGACCGAAGACAAGGGAACGAAATACAGTCTCCGGCTCATCCCCATGGGCGGGTACAACCGCATTGCCGGGATGGAGCCCGGGGAAGAGGACACACCGGACGGGTTTGCCACAAAACCGATCTGGGCCCGGATGCTCGTCATCCTGGCAGGCGTGACCATGAATTTCGTCCTTTCTTTCGTGATTTTTTTTGGACTTTTTTTTGTGACCGGCATGGATGTGCCGGTCAATGAACCTGTCCTGGGCAGGATCTCTGCAGGACAGCCGGCTGCGGAGGCAGGCCTCCTCGAAGGGGACCGGATCCTTTCCATCGGCGGCACAGAGCTGAAGGAATGGAACGATATCCGCAGCGTCATTGATAAGGGACAGGGAAAACGTGTGACCGTTGTCATCCGCCGCGGTGACAGGGAACTGACAAAAGAAGTAGTGCCCCGTTTCATCCCGGAAGCGAAGCGGTACATGATCGGCGTTTCGCCGCGCTTTGAGAAGAAAGAACTCGGCCTGGGCGACAGCCTGAAGTATGCGGCCATGGCGGAAAAACGCATCACCGTCGGTATGCTGGACGGCCTGCGTCAGATCGTGACCCGCAAGGCTTCTGCAGAACTGACCGGACCGATTGGCGTTGCCCAGATGGCGGGCAGTGTCGCCGAGGAGGGCATGGCATCGCTGATGAGCTTCATTGCCTTCCTGTCCCTGAACCTCGCCATCCTGAATCTGCTCCCCGTGCCCGCCCTTGACGGCGGTCAGTTCCTGATCCTCGTCGCGGAAGGCCTTTTGGGGCATACACTCAAACCCAGGATGAAAATGGGCATCCAGGCAGTCGGCGTCGCTTTTATCCTGGCGCTGACGCTCTATGCCACCATCCATGATATTATGCGATAGGAGGTCTTTTGCATGGAAAGACGAAAATCCCGGGTCGTCCGGATCGGGTCTGTTGCAATTGGCGGCAGTAATCCGGTAGCCATCCAGTCCATGACCAATACGAAGACCGAGGATGTGGAAGCGACAGTCCGGCAGATCGATGAACTGACGGATCTGGGCTGTGAGATCATCCGCTGCGCTGTCCCGACCATGGAGGCTGCGGAAGCCCTGCGGTCCATCAGGGCACGGATCCGCATCCCTCTGGTGGCCGATATCCATTTCGACTACAGACTGGCCCTTGCCGCCATTGCCTCCGGTGTGGACGCACTGCGCCTCAACCCCGGCAACATCGGCGGACCGGAGCCCGTCAGAGCTGTCGTGAGCGCTGCCCGGGAGCGTCATATCCCCATCCGGATCGGCGTCAATGCAGGCTCCCTGCCGCAGGACATCCTCCGGCGGGACGGGCACCCCACACCGCAGGGCATGGTGGAGGCAGCCTGGCGCCATATTCATATTTTGGAAGAAATGGATTATAATGATATCGTTATTTCCCTGAAGGCGCACGACGTACCCATGACTGTGGATGCTTACCGGCTGCTGGCGGGTGAGTGCGATTACCCGCTGCATCTGGGCATCACCGAGGCAGGAACGGTCCACACGGGGATCATCAAATCCGCCGTGGGCATCGGCACCCTGCTGGCGGAAGGCATCGGGGATACGGTCCGCATTTCCCTGACCGGGGATCCGCGGCCCGAGGTCACGACGGCCTATGAAATCGAAAAAGCGCTGGGCCTGCGCAGCTATGGCCCCACACTCGTATCCTGCCCGACCTGCGGCCGTACGAGCGTCAACCTTGCCGCGATGGCGGCGGAAGTGGAAAAGAACCTGGCTTCCATCCGGGAGCCGATCACAGTCGCCGTCATGGGCTGTGTCGTCAATGGTCCGGGGGAAGCCCGGGAAGCTGATGTGGGCATTGCCGGCGGGAAAGGGGAAGGACTCCTCTTCCGCCGGGGGAAGATCCTGCGGAAAGTCCCCGAGGCCGAGCTTGTGCCCCAGCTGTTTGCAGAAATCCAAAAAATTCTTGTCGAAAGGAAGTCAAAGTAATGCGCGTTTCCAAACTGTATGCACCGACCCTTCGTGAGGTACCGGCTGAGGCGGTCCTCGAAAGCCATAAACTGATGCTGCGCGCCGGTTATATCCGGAAGCTGGCAGGCGGTCTGTATTCGTACCTGCCCCTGGCCTGGAGGAGCATCAGGAAAATCGAACAGATCATCCGGGAGGAAATGGACCGTACCGGGGCCCAGGAAATCATGATGCCCATCGTGCAGCCTTCCGAAATCTGGAAGGAAAGCGGCCGCTGGGATGTATACGGTGAGGAAATGTTCCGTCTGCGTGACCGGCACGGCCGGGAGTTCTGCCTGGGACCGACGCATGAAGAGATGATCACGACACTCGTCAAGAATGAGCTCCACTCCTATCGGCAGCTGCCGACGAACCTCTATCAGATCCAGAGCAAGTTCCGGGACGAGAAGCGTCCCCGTTTCGGCCTGATGCGGAGCCGGGAGTTCATCATGAAGGATGCGTACTCCTTCGATGCCGATGATGCCGGCCTCGATGTGTCCTATAAAAAGATGTATGATGCCTATTCCCGCATCTTTGACCGCTGCGGACTGAAGTACCGTCCTGTGGAAGCGGACCCTGGAGCGATCGGCGGCAACGGCTCCCATGAATTCATGGGGATCGCCGACAGCGGGGAAGCGGGCATCGTCTACTGCGATACCTGTGAATACGCAGCCGATGTGGAAAAAGCCGAATGCGCACCCCTTGCGGCTCCGGAAGAGGCGCCGCTGCCTCTGGAAAAGCGCAGTACTCCGGGCTGCAATACGATCGAAGCTGTCTGCAGCTTCCTCAAGGCACCCATCACAAAGAGCGTCAAGGCCGTGGCTTTCACGTCCGAGCTGGGCGGCCTCGTCCTGTGCTTTGTACGTGGCGACCACGAAGTCAATGAAATCAAGGTTGCCAATGCCATCGGTGCCAACGAAGTGGCGATGGCTCCGGATGATATGATCCGTGAGGCCGGCACGGTGCCCGGATTCATGGGCCCCATCGGCCTCGATACGAAGAAATGCACGATCCTCATCGATTCGACGGTCATGAACATGCACAATGTGTGCTGCGGAGCCAATGCTAAGGATGTCCACTATGTGAACGCCGAGCCGTCCCGCGATTTTGTCTGTACGAAAGTCCTGGATATCCGTACGGCTGTAGCCGGCGACAAATGCCCTCACTGTGAAGGCCATCTGAAAGAAGCCCGCGGCATCGAAGTCGGCCAGGTCTTCAAACTGTATACCAAATATTCCGCGGCTCTGGGTGCCAACTATCTGGACGTCAATGGTGCGGAAAAACCCATGTACATGGGCTGCTACGGCATCGGTGTGGGCCGCACGCTTGCGGCCGTGGTGGAACAGTACCATGACGCTAACGGGATGATCATGCCCAGGAGCATTGCTCCCTATGAAGTAATCGTCCTGCCTCTGAATATGAAGGACAGAGCCTGCGTACAGAAAGCTGAGGAAATCTACCATACGCTCAACGCAAATGGTATCGATACCATCCTGGATGACCGCGATGAGCGTGCCGGCGTCAAATTCAAGGATGCGGATCTGATCGGCTATCCCGTACGCATCGTCATCGGACCGAAGACCATGGCCCGCAATGCCATGGAAGTCAAGGTCCGCTGTACGGGTGCGATGAGTGACGTACCCCTTGATGGAGATTATGTGACTGCCCTCAGGGACATCCTGGAGCAGACACTCTGATTGTGCGTCCGGGCAGGCCGGAATGCCTGCGCGGAGCCTGAGGAGGGAAGATATGGAGCCGGTTCTCATCTGGCATCTGACCCTGCGGATCTTTCTGGCTGTGCTGCTGGGCGGCGTCATCGGCCTGGAACGCAGCGCCGGAGACCGGCCGGCGGGTCTCAGGACCCATGTCCTCGTGGCTGCCGGATCGGCGCTCCTGATGATTGTCTCGATTTATGGGACGGACGGCGTGACCCAGTCGCGCGACCCTTCCCGGATTGCTTCCCAGGTGGTGAGCGGCATCGGCTTCCTCGGTGCCGGGACCATCCTGCATGAAGGTATGACGGTCAAGGGCCTTACCACGGCTGCCAGCCTCTGGATCGTCTCGGCAATCGGCCTGACCGTCGGCTGCGGGATGTACACGCTGGGAGTCGTGGCGACGGTCCTGACATTCGTCACGCTGAAACTCGTCCGCGGACTGGAAAAGAAAGTCCTGCCTGAAGGCAGAAACGTAAAATGGAAGGTCCGCATGCTGATCTCGAGCAACCCCGATGATATGGCAAATATCCTCGAATACATGAGGCGGCTCAATGTCAAGGTACGTGTCCTGGGTATCACGAACCACCCCGCGGAGAACAATATCGCTGTGACGTTGAGCCTGCGGATCAGTAAATTCGACAATGCTCACCAGATCCTGGAAAACATCAAGAAACAGCCTGCCGTGGAGCGGATTGAAATTTTGGAAGAATAGGGGAGGGAACTTTGAAATCAAAGTGTTATCGACTGATCCCCAATAAGGATCGCTTCCTGTCCTTTATGAAAACAATAGAATTATCACCGGAACAGCAGCATTGTCTGGACCGGCTGGTCCTGGACCATGTGGAGATCGACTGCAGTGCCAATACGTGGAAAGTGGCATTCGATGCAGTGACGAATCCACTGGAGGAACAAAACCTGGCAGCGGTGGGTGCAAAACTTGCCGCTGCCTGTGCTGTTGCCAGGGTCAGTTTCAGCAATGAGCATGCGGAGCCTTTTTATCCCCCCTGGGAGGAGGAGCGGCCCCTGCCGGAACTGCCGCCCGACGAGGATGTGCCAGAAGCCCAGGAAGAATGCGGTGATGACGGGGATGATGACGTTTCTTCCTCGGAAAACGAAGTCTTCCAGAGCAGGGCCTACCAGGATGCACTCCGGGCCCTGCGCGGCGAAACGGCGGGACCTAAGGAAAACGGTGTCATCTACGGTCACAAGATCACCAAAAAACCCCGGACCATGGATGAAGTCGTGGAGGAGGAGAACGGGGTCGTCGTGGAAGGGACCATTGTCAAATATGATATCCGGGAACTGCGCACCAATGCCGTGATCCTCTCCATCTATGTGGCAGATGATACGAATGGCATCCTCGTCAAGATGCGTTTCGGTGAACGGGAAGGCAATGATCTCATCAAGAACAAAAAGGCCTGTGAAGACCTTCAGAAAAAGCTGCCCGTCGGATCCAGGATCCTGATCCAGGGAAACGTGGCCGTCGATAAATATGCCAATTCCGAGCTTGTCATGTCCAGTGTAAAAGGCATCATGCTCGAGCAAAAAGAAAAGCGGATGGACTGTGCTGAAACAAAGCGGGTCGAGCTCCACTGCCATACCAAGATGAGCAAGATGGACGGACTGACGCCCATGAAGGAACTTGTGGATACGGCGGCGGGCTGGGGGCATAAGGCACTGGCCATCACGGACCACGGCGTCGTCCAGGCCTTCCCCTTCTGCTATGACGAAGCAAAAGTCATGGCCGAGAAGGGTAAACCCATCAAACTGATTTACGGCGTGGAAGGCTATCTGACCCACAGCCTGGAAGACCGCAAGAATTACCATATCATCCTGCTTGCCAAAAACATTGCGGGACTGCGCAATCTGTACCGCCTGATCTCCCTGTCCCATCTGCAGTATTTTGGCGGCAAGCCCAAGCGGCCCCGCATGACGAAGGCCCTCATCGATCAGTACCGCGACGGTCTGATCGTCGGTTCCGCCTGTGCGGCCGGGGAAATCTACCGTGCCATCCTGGCGGGGGCATCCCACGAAGAACTGGTTGAGCTGGCTTCTTTTTACGATTATCTGGAAGTCCAGCCTCTGCGGAACAACCAGTATCTGCTCCGGGACGATACCCATCCGGAGATCAAAAGTCTGGAAGATCTGGAAAATATCAACAGGACCATCCTGTCCCTGGGCGATGAACTGGGCAAACTGACCGTCGCCACCTGCGACGTCCATTTCCTCAATCCTGAAGACGGCCTGGCACGGAAGATCCTCCAGGCCGGCATGGGGTTCCCAGATGAGGAACAGCCGCCCCTGTACCTGCGTACCACCGAAGAGATGCTGCAGGAATTTTCCTATCTGGGAAAGGAACGGGCCTACGAGATCGTCGTTACCAATACGAACAAAATCAGTGACCTCATCGAGGATTTCAAGCCGGTACCGGACCGGGATCAGCTGTATTCGCCGTCCATCCCGGGCGCGGAGCAGAAAGTTGAATCCATGTCCTATGCCCGGGCTCATGAACTGTACGGACCCAAACTCCCGAAGATCGTGGAAGACAGGCTGAAGAGCGAACTTTCGTCGATCATCGGCAACGGCTTCTCCGTCCTCTATTACATCGCCCATCTGCTTGTCAAAAAATCGAACGATGACGGCTATATGGTAGGTTCCCGGGGCAGTGTCGGTTCGTCCTTTGTGGCAACGATGCTGAACATCACGGAAGTCAATCCCCTGGTGCCGCACTACCGCTGCCCCCACTGTTTCCATACGGAATTCTTTACGGATGGGAGCGTCGGTTCCGGTTTTGACCTGCCCGAGAAGAACTGCCCCGAATGCGGGACTCCCATGGTCCGGGACGGCCATAATATCCCGTTTGCTGTATTCCTGGGTTTCCATGGCGACAAGGTCCCTGATATCGACCTGAATTTCTCCGGCGAATATCAGCCCCGGGCTCATAAATACACGGAAGAACTCTTTGGCCGCGACAATGTGTTCCGGGCCGGCACGCTTGGCACCATCAAGGACAAGACCGCCTACGGCTATATCAAGAAATATTATGAAAGCCGCGGCGAAGCCAAACGGAGCGCCTTCATCGAGAGCCTGATCCCGAAACTGACGGGAGTCAAGCGGACGACGGGCCAGCATCCCGGCGGGATCGTCGTAATCCCGCGCAATCTGGATGTCCATTACATCACGCCCGTTTCCTATCCGGCCGATGATGCCACCGTCGGGACCATCACGACGCATTATGATTTCCATTCCATCGACGAACGGATCGTCAAGCTCGATATCCTCGGCCACGATGATCCGACGGTCATCAAGATGCTCGATCAGATGCTTGGCGAAAATTACTGCCGTCACATCCCCATCGGGGATCCGGACACGATGGAACTTTTCCTGAGCACCAGATCCCTGGGTGTCACGCCCGAGGAGATCGGCAGCGAAGTGGGGACCTATGGCGTGCCGGAATGCGGCACCCGGTTCGTCCGGCAGATGATCTCCGATGTAAAGCCGAAGAATTTTTCCGATCTGCTGAGGATTTCCGGCTATTCCCACGGGACGGACGTGTGGCTGAACAATGCCCAGGATCTGATCCGCGGCGGGACGCCGACGGAAGATACCATTTCGACGCGTGACGATATCATGAACTGGCTGATCAATAAAGGGATGGAACCCAGCATGGCTTTCGGCATCATGGAGTGGAGCCGGAAGGGCAAGGCCCATAAGAAAGGATTCAAGCCGGATCAGCTGGAAGCTTTCAAAGCAGCAAACATTCCGGAATTCTATATCAAAGCCTGTCAGACCCTGCAGTATCTGTTCCCGAAAGCCCACGCGGTGGCTTATGTCCTGTCGGCTTACCGGATCGCGTACTGCAAGGTCCATCATCCCAAAGAATTCTACTCCGCCTACTTTACGATCCGGGCCCCGCATTTCGATTATGTCCAGGTCCACAAAGGCATCAATTACATGCGGCAGTTCATCAAGAACGTGAATCTCCAGGGCACAAAGGCGTCCGTCAACGACAAGGATACGGCGACCTATATGGAACTGGCCGTGGAGATGCTGGCAAGAGGCTTCGTCTTTGAGGACGTGGACCTTTACAGATCCGATGCGCACCGTTTCCTGGTGACGGAGAAAGGGCTGCTGCCGCCCCTTGGCGCAATCGGCGGCATCGGCGGCGTGGCGGCGGAAGGCATCGTGGCCGCCCGTAAGGCAGGGCCCTTCATTTCCAAGGAAGATCTGCGGAACCGGGCCAAGATCAGCAGCACGGCGGTCGAAATCATGTCCGATCTGGGCATCACGAAGGACCTGCCCGAGACGGATCAGATCGAGCTTTTCTGACAGAGCCGGAGACTGGAAAAAAGTCCTCTTTTGGGTTGCTTTTCCTTGCGTTACCGCCTCCGGAGTGTTATAATGTTACAGAAAACTGAGGCAGACCTTAGAGAGTGGGTATTTATACCCGCTCTTTCGTTTACTTACAGGGAAAGAGAGACAGGTGCCCGCTATGGACAAAAAAATGATCGTGGAAAAAGTGGCTGAGCTGGCCCGGCCGATTGCGGAAGCTTGCGGCGTGGAACTTGTGGATGTGGAGTATGTGCGGGAACGGGACTGGTACCTGCGCGTCTACATCGACAAGGAAGGCGGCATTGATATCGACGATTGTTCGGCAGTCAGCAGTGAACTGGAAAAGGCACTGGATGCCGGGGATTTCATCAAGGAAAAATACTATCTGGAAGTTTCTTCGCCCGGAATCGACCGTCCCCTGAAAAAGGACAAGGATTTTACGGACCATTACGGGCAGAAGGTGGATCTGGTCTTTTATGCGCCCTATGAGGGAAAGAAGAACTGGACCGGTCTGGTGCTCGTTTCCCACGACCCTGCCTTTCTCGTAGTCAAGGATTTCAGGAACAGGAAGCTGACCATCGACAGGAAATTGATTGCGTCGGTGCGTCCTCATCTGGATTTTTAGGAAGGAATAAGGAGGAAATAAAAAGTGAATGCAGATTTCGTGAAGGCCATTGCGCAGCTGGGGAAGGAGAAAGGGATCTCCGTCGACGTCCTCTACAGCGCTGTGGAAGAAGCGCTCATCACTGCGTACAAGAAAAATTTCGGCTCGGCCCAGAATGTCCGTGTCTCCATGGATAAGGCCAACGGCGAAATCAAGGTGTTCTCCCGCAAGACCATCGTGGAGGAAGTCACGAATCCCCAGACCGAGATTTCTCTGGAGGAAGCCCGCAAGATCAATGATCATTATGAGGCCGGCGATGTTATGGAAGAAGAAATCACGCCGAAGAATTTCGGCCGCATCGCTGCTCAGAATGCCAAGCAGGTCATTGTACAGCGCATCCGCGAAGCGGAACGGGGCATGGTCTATGCACGCTATTCCGACCGGGAGAACGATATCGTTACCGGCACGGTGCAGCGCATCGAGGGCAAAAATGTATTCATCGACCTCGGCAGTGCGGAAGGGACCCTGCTCCCGAATGAGCAGATCCCCAATGAAAAATACGATTATCATCAGCGTCTGAAGTGTTATGTGGTGGAAGTCAAGAAGACGACAAAAGGTCCTCAGATCATCCTTTCCCGGACGCATCCGGGGCTCCTGAAACGGCTGTTCGAGCTGGAAGTCTCCGAGATCCAGGACGGCACCGTCGTGATCGACAGCGTTGCCCGTGAGCCGGGCATGCGGTCCAAGATTGCCGTCCACAGCACGAATCCGAACGTCGATCCTGTCGGAGCCTGCGTCGGCCCGAAGGGGATCCGCGTCCAGACTGTCGTGGACGAACTCCATGGTGAAAAAGTCGATATCGTGAAATACAGCGAAGATCCGGAAGAATATGTGGCCAATGCGCTTTCCCCTGCCAAAGTCGACAAAGCGGTCGCTGACAGGGATAAAAAGATCTGCCGCGTGATCGTGCCGGATTTCCAGCTTTCCCTCGCCATCGGCAAGGAGGGACAGAATGCCCGCCTTGCGGCTAAACTGACGGGCTGGAAGATCGATATCAAGAGCGAGTCCCAGGCAGCCGGTGAACAGCCTGAGGCTGATGGCAGCGGTGACGCAGAATGAAGACGAAGAAAATCCCGCAGCGGACCTGCATCGGCTGCGGACAGACAAAATCCAAGAAAGAACTGATCCGTATCGTACGCCGTCCGGACGGGACCATTGCCCTTGACCGGAGCGGCAAGCTGGCCGGCCGGGGCGCGTATGTCTGCCCCGATCCGGAATGCATCAGCAGGGCAATCCATTCCAGGAGCCTGGAACGGGCCCTGCAGGTCCCGGTCCCGCCGGAGACGAAGGATGCACTGCTGACGGAGCTTTCTCATGAAGAGTGAACGTGAATTGTATTTTGCCCTGGGGCTGGCTCAGAAAGCCGGCAAACTCGCTTCGGGCGACCAGGGTGTGGAAGATGCCCTGAAAAAAGGACAGGGCTGTCTGGTACTTATGGCCCCGGATGTGTCCGACCGGACCAGGGAAAGGCTGGAAGGGCTGTGCCGCCGCTATGGCGTCCCCCTCAGACTAGGCCTTCCCATGGCAGAGATGGGACAAGCGGTTGGCCGGGCGCCCCGGGCAGCTGTCGTGGTGCTGGATCATCACTTTTTACAGCTGATGATGTAAGCCAATTGGAGGTGTGCGGATGACAAAATTTAGAATATATGAAATTGCCAAAGAAGCGAACAGAGATATCAAGGATGTCATGAACGTCCTGCAGAAACACAAGGTCGCCGTGAAGAGCAGCCTGAATTCGGTGGATGAAAGCATGCGCGAGCTCGTGCTGAAGGAGCTTTCGGGCAAAAAGACCGAAGCTCCGAAAGCGCCCCGTCCCGAAACCCAGTCCAGGAAGACACCGGCTGCCCCGGAAAAAAGCGGTGAGAAGGCAGCGGCCTCTGTGCATACTGCGCCCGCACACAAGGCTTCCGCAGCAGCCACTGAAGCTGCGGACAGGACAACGCAGAAACCGGATTCCCGCCAGGAGACCCGCAGCGGCCGGCCCGGCGACGGCCAGCAAAGCCGCAGCCATGACAGGCATGGCAGCCATAATGGCTCCTTTACGGGAAATAACGTCCGCGGAGACAGCCGCGACCGCCAGGACGGCCGGGATTCCAGGAATCCCCGCCGAGAGAACCGGGATGGCCGCGGCAGCGGTACCCGCAGTGAGGGCAGGGACAATGCCCGCCGCAGCGACGGCCGCGGCAGCAGCTTCAATCGCAGCGGCGACCGGATGAATGTACAGGGCCAGGGAAACGGCTCCGGTCATGCTAATTTCCGCCGCAACAGCAATAATAACCGCGGCGGCAGCGCGCATGGCGACGCACAGACGCGGAAAAACGGCCAGCACAATGGCCGTACGGAATCCCCGGTGGGCATGAACAGCGCCCATGCGGGAAAGGATATGGGCAAACACGGCAATAATTTTGCCCGCAAGGATAAAAAAGAGAAAATCAAGGGTTCTTACGCAAGCCGTGAGACTCGTCAGACTCACAGCGCGGATCATATGGTAAAGAATCATAAGAACAGGAAACAGAATCAGAACTCCACAGCCATGCAGAAGAAGACAGAAATCGTGAGACCCAGCAGTGTCGAGGTGGGCGAGAGCATCAGTGTCAAGGAATTTGCCAGACTGCTTGGCCGTGATGTGAACGAAATCATCAAAAAACTCTTTATGCTGGGCAAGATGGTGACAATCAACCAGGAAATCGATCACGAGACGGCGGAACTGGTCGGACTCGAATTCGACTGTGAAATCAAGGAACCGCCTCCTGAAGAAGATCCGACGGAAGTCCCCGAAGTGGAAGATGATCCTGCCCTGCGCGTGCCGAGACCGCCCGTCGTGACCGTCATGGGCCACGTCGACCACGGCAAGACGTCCCTGCTGGATGCCATCCGCAAGACCAATGTCACGGCCCGTGAAGCCGGCGGCATCACGCAGCATATCGGTGCCTACCGTGTCATCTGCCAGGGCCATCCCATCGTCTTCCTCGATACGCCGGGCCATGAAGCATTTACGGCCATGCGTGCCCGCGGGGCCCAGGTCACGGATATCGCGGTCCTCGTCGTCGCTGCCGATGATGGTGTGATGCCTCAGACTCTCGAGGCCATCAACCATGCCCGGGCGGCAAAAGTGCCCATCATCGTAGCCATCAACAAGATCGACAAGGAAGGGGCGAACCCCGACTTCGTCATGCAGCAGCTTTCTGAACACGGTCTGATCCCGGAAGCCTGGGGCGGCGATACCATCATGGTCCCCGTTTCAGCCCGGCAGAAGACAGGGATTTCCGACCTTCTGGAAATGATCCTTCTCGTGGCGGACATGCTGGAACTGAAGGCCAACCCGAAACTGCCGGCTCACGGCACGATCATCGAAGCCAAGCTGGATAAGGGCCGCGGCCCCGTGGCGACCGTCCTCATCGACAGAGGGACGCTGCATATCGGTGACTCCATCCTCTGCGGCACGACCTACGGCAAAGTCCGCGCCATGGTCAATGACCGGGGTGAAAAAGTCAAGAAGGCGCTGCCTTCGACGCCTGTCGAAGTGCTGGGTCTGAATGATGTCCCGGAAGCCGGCGACAGCATGGACGCGCTGGATGAGCATCTTTGCCGGTCCATTGCGGAAAAACGCCTGGCCAAGGCCAAGATGGAAGAACAGAAGAAAGCCAAGGTATCCCTGGATGATATCTTCAACCGCATCCAGGAAGGCGAAATGAAAGAACTGAACATCGTGGTCAAAGCCGATGTCCAGGGTACCATCGAAGCCCTGAACCAGGCCCTGACCAATATCAAGAACAGCGAAGTCAAGGTCGTCGTCGTGCATTCCGGTGTCGGCACGATCAACGAATCCGATGTTATGCTGGCCAGTGCTTCCAACGCCCTCATCATCGGCTTCAATGTGCGTCCGGACGCGAACGCCCGGAAAGCTGCGGACACGGAAAAGGTCGATATCCGGACCTACCGCGTGATCTACGATGCCCTGAACGACGTGCAGGCAGCCATCAAAGGCATGCTGGCACCGAAATTCAAGGAAAAGGTCATCGGCCATGTGGAAATCCGTAAAGTCATTCCCATCAACAAGGCACTGATCGCCGGTGCTTATGTGAAGGACGGAAAGATTACCCGGACGGCGAAAGTCCGCCTCATCCGTGACGGCATCGTCATCCACGAAGGCGAACTGGATTCCCTGCGCCGTTTCAAGGACGATGTCAAAGAAGTGGCAGCCAGCTATGAATGCGGTCTGACCCTGCAGGATTATCGGGATATCCGTGAAGGGGATCAGCTCGAAGTCTATGTCATGGAAGAAGTCGCTGCCGAATAAGGAGTTAGAATGGGAAAACTGCGTGCAGAAAAATTACAGGCACTGATCAAACAGGAAATGAGCACCATGCTGATCCGCGATGTCAAGGATCCGCGGGTGAAATTTGTTACTGTGACGGGCGTGGAGGTCAGCAATGACCTTTCCTACGCCAAGATCTACGTGAGCCTTTACGGGACGGAAGAGCAGCAGGCACAGGCCTGGAAGGGCCTGCAGAGCGCTTTGGGCTTTTTCCGCAGTGAAATCGCCCGCCGCATCGACCTGCGGGTGGCTCCTGTCCTGAGTTTCCATAAGGACACGTCCATGGAATACAGCGCCCATATCGAATCCCTGCTGCGGGATATCAAAGAGAAAGAAGCCCATCATGAGTAAAGAACTGGATCTGAAGGGCATGTGGCAGATGCTGATGGGAGCCCGGTCGCTGGGCCTCGTGAGCCATGTCAGCCCTGACGGAGATACCCTCGGCGCCTGCCTGGGCCTTGCCCGGGTGCTGCAGGGGCAGGGAAAGGCCGTGCGTCTTTTTGTCGATGACGATGTGCCTGAAAATATGGATTTCCTGCCGGGCATCAGCGGGTATGAGCGGCCTCAGGCGGAGGCTTTCCAGGATTTTGATCTCGTCGTTTCGGTCGATGCCAGCTCAGCAGACCGCATGGGGCTTTGTGAGAAAACCCTCCGGGGAACGCTGGTCAATATCGACCATCATATTTCCAATACGCGGTATGCCGAATACCTGCTCCTTGACCCGGAAGCCTGTGCCACAGGGGAAATCATCTACGACATGCTGCAGGCAAACGGTATCGCCATCGATGACGGGACGGCACTGTGCCTGTATGTGGCCATCGTGACGGACTGCGGGTACTTTAAATACGCCAATACCACTGTCAAAGCCATGCGGGCAGGCGCTGATCTCCTGGGACACGGAATCAGGCCGGCAGAGATCTCGGACCGCCTGGAAACGAAGACCCGGGCGACGATGGAACTTCTGCGCAAAGTCCTGCCGACCCTGACCTTCTATGAGGACGGCAAAGTGGCTTCCATGGAAATCGGGTACGATCTCTATGACAGCACTGTGGCAACGGACAGCTTCATCTATTATCCCCGCTATATCGAAGGCGTGGATGCGGCGGTCATGTTCAAGCAGGTGGAAACTGCGGTGACGCGGGTCAGCATGCGTTCCAAAAAGGCGGATGTGGCCGCCGTGGCAGTGCAGTTCGGCGGCGGCGGACACGTCCGGGCCGCAGGCTGCAGCGTCAGGGCGCCCCTTGCGGAAGCAAAGGAACAGGTCATCGCGGCGCTTGTCGAAGCGGTAAGGAAAGTGGACTGATGGACGGGATCTTCAATGTACTGAAACCGCCCGGAATGACGAGCCACGATGTGGTGGGAGCCATGCGCAAACTCCTTGATATGAAGAAAATCGGCCATGGCGGCACGCTCGACCCGATGGCATCCGGAGTGCTGCCCGTCTTTACGGGGACGGCGACACGTTTCCTGGAGTATGCGGCCCATGAACGCAAGTCTTACCGGGCTGAACTGACTTTTGGTCTCCGGACGGATACGGGGGATCTGGAAGGCAGTGTCATTGCCGAAGGACCGGTCCGCACCGTACCGGATGCGGAACTGGAAGAGGTCCTGGCATCGTTTCGCGGAGCCGGGACCCAGATCCCTCCCATGTATTCCGCTGTCAGTGTCCAGGGCCAGAAACTTTACAAGCTTGCCCGCAAGGGCATCGAAGTCGAACGCGCGCCGCGTCCCATCACGATTTACGGACTGCGCCGTGTGGACTACGACGGACAGAAGCTGCTGTTTGATGTGGACTGTTCGAAGGGGACCTTCATCCGGACCCTGTGCGAGGATATCGCTGCGGCGCTCGGCATGGAGGGGACCATGAGCTTTCTGCTGCGGACCTCGGCCGGTGCCTTTACTCTGGCGACGGCCCATACCCTTGAAGAAATCGGGGCGGATCCGGAACGCTGCTGCGAGCCCGTGGAAACGATCCTTGCCGGCTTTCCCCGCCTTACGGTAAATGCGCTCCAGGGCAGGCGCATCGCCCAGGGCGTGGCGACGACGCTGCCCGGTCTTACAGAAGGGACCCTTTACTGCGTCGCCCTGGCAGACGGGCCCGTGATCGGCCTTGCCCGTGCGCAGGGAGGCCGTCTGAGAGCTCATAAAATCATTTTTATACCGGAAGTATCCAGAGACTCATGAGAATCATATCTGCATTAGAAGAACTGTATACGGAGAAGCCGGGACCGTCCGCTGTGGCCCTGGGGACCTTTGACGGGCTCCATCTGGGCCACCAGCGGGTCATCGGTGTAAGCAGCCGCTATGCGGAAAGCCACGGCCTGAAGAAGCTTGTCTTTACCTTCAGCAACCATCCGCTGGCAACGCTGAATCCGGAGCTGGAACCCCGGCGACTGCTCCTCAACGAGGATAAGGAACGCATCATGGCAGGACTCGGCGTCGATGTCCTGATCAATGTGCCCTTTACGAAGCGGCTCTCCCAGCTGTCGGCAGAAGGCTTTCTGGTCCTTCTCCGGGATCTGGGCGTCAAAGCTGTCAGCATCGGCATGAACTTCAGCTTCGGGTCCGGCGGCCGCGGCAATGTCCAGTATCTGAATACGGAAGGCGGAAAGTACGGAATGGAAATCCTGTCCTGTCCGCTTTTTATGCTGAACGGGACCGTTGTCAGCAGTACCCGGATCCGCCAGGCCATTGCCGAAGGCGATGTGGCCCTTGCCCGGGAAATGCTCGGCCGGCCCTACGTGCTCAAGGGCAGGGTCGTGTCCGGTTTCCAGCGCGGCCGGACCATTGGTTTCCCGACCGCGAACCTGGCGCTGACCGGTGCCCATATGGCCATTCCCGGAAACGGTGTCTATGAAGGACGCACTGCCGTCGATGGCGAGGGCTACCGGGCCATGGTGAACATCGGCAGCAATCCGACCTTTTCCGGGGAAAAAGTCACGCTTGAGGCGCACCTCATCGGTTTTCATGGAAATCTGTACGGAGAGCGTCTGGCAGTGAGCTTCCTGCGCCGGCTGAGGGATGAACGCAAATTCGAATCCGGGGAAGCACTGCGGGCACAACTCCTGAAAGATCGGGATATGATCCTCCGCGGCTGAAGCCGGCTGGACGGGACGCCGCCGCGGAGATTAGAGGCCATTGTCCGGCTGACTGGCACGGGCCGCTGCTATTTTGTGGTTGTGCAGAAGCTGCAGCTATGGTATAATGCTCATCGAGCCTGCTAAGGCCCGAAAAATTAACCTTGACGCTGCCGGGCGATCTCCGACGCCGGCTGCAGTCAATGGCATTTATTGTATCGAGGAGGAATTTCACAATGTTAACGCCTGCAAGAAAGAAAGAACTGATTGAAACCTATCGCATCAACGAAGCGGACACGGGGTCCCCTGAAGTTCAGATCGCAATCCTGACCGAACGGATCAACTATCTGACCGAACATCTGAAGAATAACAAGAAGGACCATCATTCCCGCCGCGGCCTGCTGAAAATGGTCGGCCAGCGCCGTGGTCTCCTGAACTACCTGATGAAAAAGAATATCGAAAGATACAGATCCATCGTGGAAAGACTGGGTCTCAGAAAATAATCCGGATATCGGGAAGCTGCCGTTTCTGCGGCAGCTTTTTTCATACCCCAAAGCTGAGAGGGCTGAAAAACAGGCAGCTGCACGGGGCCTCTGCTGCGCCGGTCCGCACGGCAGTGCTGTCTTAGTGTAAAATAGTTCTCGGTGGAATGAATAATCCCTTATAAAGTTGCAAAAAGAAAGACCTTCATCTTAAAATAGTTTTTGCTACAAAACTTAAC
>OMYF01000068.1 GCA_900315205.1 uncultured Acidaminococcus sp. | reverse complement strand
AAATGAGCGGACAGTTTTCCCTGGCTTTTGTCTGAAAGGTATCATACAAGCTGCTGCGGTCGGGAAATAAACAGAACAGAGTGGAATCTGGTTGGGAAACAGCAGCGTTTTCTGCCGGTTTCCCTTCAAATAATATAAAAATACCATGACGGGAGAAAGAATCTTCCGTCATGGTATTTTTTGCGTATCAGGGGAGAGAGAACATATGCGGGGCAGCAGTACCTGATAAAATGAGTTTTTTGGTCCGTGCAAGCCCATTCACGGCATTTCGGACGTTCTATGCTGCAGATCGGCAGCCGTATCCACCATGATTCCCGCTTTTGGCACGGACAGTCTGCAAAATTTAGCGGAACGTTCCATATGTCCGGCCGGGCTTTTGTGCTTTGCCGGATGCCTGGAACGGTCCGGCCTGTCACAGAGTGCTGCCCGCGTTCTTGCGGGACCCTTTTGCCAGTGTCAGGCCGTGCAGGAATGCGGTCCGGGTGGAGAGGTTGTACCCGTGGGTGTCACTGATATAGAAAGGCATCCAGCTTTTTCCGGCATCATAGGAAGAAAATGCGATGTCTTCCCCCGACATAGGGAGGCAGGATGACTTCACGGCCATCGATGCTGACGCCGGTGCAGCAGTGGACTGTTGGATCAAGGGGCAGGAAATACCAGACCTCAGCCGGACTGGGCGCCTTACTGATGTGGTACTGTCTGTCAAAGGCGACGGTAAGGGTGGTTTCTGAAAAGATCAGGGCGTCCGAGTCCCAGTGCCGGACGGCAAAGGAATCCAGATCCAGGTAGCGTGCCATTCCCATGTGCGCATAAAGCAGAGGATACCGGTCATCCCCGTAGAGTTTCTGCGGATAATCCGGTCGGGCCGGTTCTTCCTGCCCGGCCTGTCCCGGAGCAGCGGGCGTGCTCCGGTCCGGAGCGGCCATCCCGACGGGGAGAGCGGAGAACCAGATGACGGACAGCAGCAGTAGTAATTTTTTCATGGAAAAGCTCCTTTACACTTGGATATTCTTGCGGCGGATGGCTGCCAGGATAGCGGGGACCAGCTCCTGTACGGAAGAACCGGAACGGCAGGCCAGCCCGATCTGCCGGTATTTGTAACGGCTCCGCAGAGGGAAGAAACGGACATGGTTGGTACGGGGATTGTAGTTTTTGGCAAGTACATCCGGCAGGAATCCTACACCGTAGTTGTGGTTGATGAGCGAGTAGACCGTATCCAGGTTTTCGGACTGATAGATGGACTGGGGCTGGAAGCCGGAATGGCGGCAGAGCAGCATGGCCGTCCTGTGCAGTTTCAGACCTTCCCGGGGAAGCACAAAAGGAAAATGCTGATAGGCCAGGAGGTCGATGCTGCCGTCCTTGCGCAGGGCCCGCGGCAGCAGTTCCAGCGCTTCCTGGTTCTTCTCGCTGAAGGCAAAGAGGATTTCTTCCCTTCCAAGGGGCGTGAAGAGGACCTCCTTGTGAGTGACCGGCGCAGGAAAGATGCCAAAATCCAGCTTACTCTGGAGGATGCGGCTTTCCAGATAGTGGGATTCACCGTCCACAATCTGGATCCGGTAGTTCGGCAGTTGTTTCTGCAGGCTTTCCAGGAAGGGGGTCAGGAACCATTTTCCGTAGAACTGCGAGACGCCGATGCTCAGCTGCCGCATGGTCTCCTGCTGCCAGTTCCGCATGGCTTCTTCGAGCTGCCGGATCTGTTCCAGGATGGCGCTTCCCTTGCGGACGTAGAAACTGCCCGCCGGGGTCAGCTCGACCCGCGTCCGGCTGCGGTAAAAGAGCGGGACATTCAGATTTTTCTCGAGCCGCTGGATGTACTGGCTCAGGGCGGGCTGGCTGATGAAGAGGATTCTGGCGGCCTGGGAAAAGCTGCCGGTCCTGGCGATGGCCGCCACATATTCGAGATCACGGGAATCCATGATACACCTCCCTTCAAGGGAACCGAAGCCGCGTGCAGTAAGCCTCTATGCAGCACTGCATCCGTTTTCAGCTTCGGAAATGGACTGACTCCCAGTCCCTGGAACTGTTTTTTAATAACTTTATATTATAAGTTTATCATAATCTAATATTATGCAAAAAGCAAGCACTGTGATAGAGTTAAGGCATGAAAATTATGAATTGTATGACAACAGTTGAAAGGTTAAGGAAAAAGTGGAGAAGGAGTGCTGCAACATGGCAAAGAATCTGACGCAAAAATTGTTTGAGGCTCATCTGGCTGAACCGTCCCGTCTGGTGCCGGGAGAAGAAATCAAGGTGACAGTGGATCAGACCCTGACGCATGACATCAACGCCGTTATGGCCTATCTGGCTTTTGAGGCACTGGACCTGGAACGGGTCCGGACCAAACTGTCCGTCAGCTACATCGATCATAATCTGCTGCAGATCGACAACAAAACACCGGATGACCATATCTATCTGCAGTCCATTGCCCAGAAATACGGGCTGATCCTTTCCAAGGCAGGAAACGGGATCTGCCATGCCCTGCAGTGCAGCCGCTTCGGCAAACCGGGGGCTCTGCTTCTGGGCGGCGACAGCCATACGCCGAGCTGCGGTGCCCTGGGCATGCTGGCTATCGGCGTGGGCGGCATGGATATCGCTGTGGCTCTGGCCGGATTCCCTTATGTGCTGAAAATGCCCAAAGTGGTGAAAGTGGAATTGAAGGGCCATCTCCAGCCGGGATCGGCTGCCAAGGATATTGTCCTTGAGATGCTCCGCCGGAACACGGTGAAAGGCGGCGTGGGCAAAGTCTATGAATATGTGGGAGAAGGTGTGGAAACCCTGTCCATCCCGGAACGGCTGACCATTGCCAATATGGGCGCGGAAATGGGCGCTACCACTTCCGTATTCCCGGCGGACGCACAGGTACGGGATTTCCTGAAGGCCCAGGGAAGGGAACAGGACTACACCGAATGGCTGCCGGATGAAGGCTGCAGCTATGATGAAGAAATGGAAATCGACCTGGACACCCTGGAACCCCTGGTGGCCTGCCCCCATATGCCGGACAATGTGATGAAAGTGGCCGATGTGCCCAAAGTCCCGGTCCAGCAGGTGTTCATCGGCAGCTGCACCAATGGCTCCTACAGTGATTTCAAAAAAGTGTCCCTCGTGCTGAAAGGCCATAAGATCAATCCGGATGTGAGCCTGGTGCTGGGCATCAGTTCCCGGCAGATCTACCTGCAGCTGCTGAAGGACGGCGTCATTGCCGATCTGGTGAACTCCGGGGCCCGGCTTACGGAATTTGCCTGCGGCCCCTGCTGCGGTATCGGCATCGCCCCGTCCAGCAAGGGGATTTCCGTACGGACGTCCAACCGGAACTTCAAGGGCCGCAGCTCCACTGCGGATGCCAGCCTGTACCTGGTGAGTCCGGAAGTGGCAGCAGCCACGGCCATCAAAGGGACACTGGCGCTGCCGCAGGAAGTCATGGATGACGTGAGTGTCCTCGCCGCAGTGAAGGAACCGGAAACCTATCCCATCAATGACAACCTGTTCCTGCTGCCTCCGGAAGACGGGAAAGACATTCCCATCGTCCGGGGACCCAATATCAAACCTCTGCCCGTGGCCGATCCTCCGGAAGAAGTCCTGGAAGCGAAAGTCAGCCTGAAGGCCCGGGACAATGTGTCCACCGACGACATCACACCGGCCAGTGCCCAGTTCTCCTCCATGCGGTCCAACATGCCGGCTATGGCTCAGTATGCATTCTGCCGGTATGATCCGGACTTTGCCAAACGGGCTCAGAAGGACGGAAAGAGCTTCATCGTGGGGGGCGATAATTACGGTCAGGGCTCTTCCCGGGAACACGCAGCCATTACTCCCATGTACCTCGGCGTGAAGATGGTCATCGCCAAGAGCTTTGCCCGGATCCACAAAGGGAACCTGATCAACCACGGAGTGATCCCGGCGGTGTTCGCCGATCCGGCTGCCTATGACGGCATCGACCTGGATGATACCTTCCGGATTGACGGACTGCGGGAACAGATGAAACAGAAAGAAATCCAGGTGAAGGACCTTACCAAAGGGACTTCTTTCACCGTAAAACTCGAACTGACGGATCAGGAAGTGGAAATCCTCCTGGCCGGCGGCAAGCTCCGGTATTATAAAGCCAGACTGGCGGAAGGAAAGTGAGGCAGGGAAAATGGAATACGCTTATGTAGGATGCCGGACAACGGCCAGACGCTGTGCCCACGGCAAAGGGATCTCTGTGTATGCCATCGATGCCAAAGGAGAGTGGAAACTCCAGTCCATCGCACCGACGCTGGATAATCCGGCCTTCCTGACCCTGGACAGGGACCGGAAAGCCCTGTACACCGTCCATGGGGACGGGCATCAGGTCAGCGCTTTCAAGATCCGTCCGGACGGGAATCTGGAATTCCTGGACACGGTGGATGCCAGGGGAAAGAATCCTGTCTATGCGGTTCCCGCTTTCAACAACCGTTTCCTGTTTGTGGCGTCCCTTCAGGGTGGCGCCATTGCCAGCCTGCCCATCCGGGAGGACGGCAGCCTGGGTGAAGCAGTGAGCGTGATGCATCTGGAAGGCATTCCCGGCAAAGGTGTTTCCCATGCCCACGCCTGCGTCCTGGACCGGACCGGAAAGTTCCTGCTGGTCCCCACCCAGGCCCGGGGCGTAGGGTATGAACGGGTTTGGGTGTTCCGGGTGGATCAGGAAACGGGGAGCCTGACCCTTGCTTCCGTATCGGATGCCCGGACGTATGACGAACCCAGACATATCGTCCTGTCCCCGGACAACCGGCGTTCGTACCTGATCAACGAAAAAGGCAGCACCATCCGGATGTTCTCTTTTGATGCGGCTGCAGGGCGGCTGCAGCCGGAGCAGGTGGTGCCCACCCTGCAGGAAACGTACGTGGGACCCAATATGGCGAGCGCCATCGTCATGAGTCTGGATGGACGGCATGTGTATGCCACCAACCGGATCCACGAGGGGATCCCGCCTGAGGGAGAAGCCCCCGCTTATGCGGATTTCCGGGGTCAGGAAACCCTGGTTTCTTATGCAGTCGATCCTGAAACCGGAATGCTGGAGAAACCCCAGTGGGTCAGCTGTGAAGGGTATACCCCCCGGTTCATGACCATGACGCCGGACGGGAAAGAACTGATCGTGGCCAATATGGACAGTGATACGCTGCAGTTCTTCTCTCTGGAAAGGGACGGCCGGCCCCGGTACACCGGGAAAACCGTCCGGACCGAAAGCCCCTGTGCCCTGGTGTTCCGGTAAGGAGGAATGATCATGAATCTGGGTATTGTTTCGCTGCTGTTGCTGGCCGTGGCCATTGCCATTGGATATTTCCGTAAAACCAATGTGGGCCTTGTGTGTATGCTGTTTGCGGTAATCATCGGAAAAATGGCCGGGATCCCCAATGCGGAAATCCTGAAAGGGTTCAAGCCCAATCTGTTCATCAACCTGATGGGGGTCACCCTGCTGTTCAGTATTTTGAATAAAAACGGGACTATTGAACTGCTGGCCCACAAAATCGTGGGACTGGCCGGGAACAACAACTATCTGATTCCGGCGGCAGTCTTCCTGATGGGCATGGGGCTCACCACCATCGGTCCGGGATCCATCCCTCTGCTGGCCATTATGCCGGCCTTTGCCATCCCCCTGGCCAAGGCTCACGGGTACAATCCCCTGATGCTGGCCCTGATCGGCTGCGCCGGCTGTTTCGGGGGACGGATGTCCTCCATTACTCCGGAAGGGATCCTGAGCTATGACCTGCTCCGGCAGAGCGGTATCGATACGGTTCTGGCCCTGCGGCCCATTTACACGGCTCAGCTGTTGACCGGGGTGCTCATTGCCATAGTGGCCTTCATTTACTACAAAGGCTACCGGCCCCAGAAAGTCCAGAATGAGCAGCAGGAAACGGAAGCTTCCTTTACGGGCGTCCAGTGGCTGTCCCTGCTGGGCCTGCTGGCTATGGCCGTGCTGGTCATCGCCCTGAAGCAGAATGTGGGCCTCGTGTGCTTTGCCATCAGTGCCATCCTCCTGTGCTTCCATGCGGCTCCGGAAAAACAGAGCCTGAAGGGCATTCCCTGGGGTGTGCTCCTGATGGTCTCCGGGGTGAGCATGCTGATGAACCTGGTCATCAAGACCGGCGGCCTGAAAGTGATGATCGCCGGCCTGTCCACCCTGATGAACGGCTATACGGCACCGGCTGTCATGGCAGCTACTGCCGGGATCATGAGTCTGTTTTCCTCCGGTCTTGGCGTGGTGTTCCCCACACTGCTGCCTACAGTAGCGGAACTGGGACAATCCATCGGGGTCAATCCGGTGGAACTGGCTTCCATGGTCCTGATTGGCGGAACCATTACCGGGGTCAGCCCTATTTCCACCACCGGCGGCCTGATCATGGCCACACTGATGGCGGATGAAGCGGAAGGGACGGACAAAAAGAGCGAGGAAATGAAACTGTTCATGGAACTGACCGTATGGGCACTGGGCATCCTGGTCGTCCTGACCGTGCTGGCAGGGGTCGGATTCTACAAGCTGATCTTTTGATGCCGGAAACAGCCCGATGGCGCGTCGAAACCACACAGATGCGCCGGAAAGGACCGCGGCTCCGTAAAACGATGCTGCTGCAGATATGGCGGGCGTGCTGCCCGGTATCTGCAGTAGCTGTGTTTTTGCTATGTACTTTCTTTGCCGGACATCCGGCAGGGAGGGTACATAGTTTTTTTATTTATATCTTTTATTATTTACCTGCGAAAGCCGTAAAAATCCGGGAACAGCACCATTAAATCCAGAAGCTCAGAAAGCACTCTCTTTATTTCTTTATATCCTGTGGCCCGTTTTCTGCCGCATCATTCGAAGAGACCCGGACTTCCCGGCTTCGTCCAGACAGGCTGCTGTCCTGTCAGATGGTTGTCTTAACAACAGGAATCATGGTATTGTTGGATTATACTAATTATATCGAAAGAAAATCCGAAAGCAATCTGGTAATATGTCAAGTTAAAAAATGAGGTGATTTCTATAAAAATTCTTAAAAAAGGGCGCACTTAACAAAACGTTTCTCTCAGAAATTTT